>CAZLWT010000066.1:0-7232 GCA_964563325.1 uncultured Rhodoluna sp.
TCTTTCGCTGGGCAGTCTGGGAGATGGCGAAAGTTGCTAAGCGCGCTCTTGAGGCCGCTGGCATCGAACCAGAGGATTTGAGTGCCATGGTCACACATCAGGCAAACATGAGAATCATCGATGAACTCGCGAAACAGTTGAAGTTACCAGAGTCAGTTGTGGTGGCACGCGACATCGTTTACACCGGAAACACTTCGGCAGCCAGCGTTCCGCTAGCCATGCACGCTCTTCTGGAATCAGGAGAAGTAAAGTCTGGCGGATTGGCTCTGCAAATTGGTTTCGGCGCGGGCCTTGCATTTGGTGCTCAAGTGGTTGTCCTGCCCTAAACTGTAATACGGTCAAACACCCATATTTAAGGAGATAACAATGGCATTTTCACAGAGTGAAGTTCTAGCCGGACTAGCTGAAATCGTGAACGAAGAAACCGGCATTGCCGCAGAGTCAGTTCAACTAGAGAAGTCTTTCACCGACGACCTAGACATCGACTCAATCTCGATGATGACCATCGTTGTTAACGCTGAAGACAAATTCGGCGTGAAGATTCCAGACGAAGAAGTAAAGAACCTAATAACCGTTGGTGACGCAGTTAGCTTCATCTCAAGCGCACAGGCCTAAACAACCTTGACGAAAAAAATAGTTGTCACCGGAGTTGGCGCCACCACGCCACTCGGTGGCGATGTTGAATCCACTTGGAAGGCCCTGCTAGCTGGCGAATCAGGTGTTAGAACCATCGAAGCCGACTGGATTGCTAAATACGAGATTCCAGTGACGTTTGCTGGTCAGGCAAAAGTGCCAGCAGCTCAGGTGTTAACTCTTCAAGAGGTCAAACGCCTAGATCCATCGAGCCAGTTCGCTCTGATCGCGGCCCGTGAGGCCTGGGCTGATGCGGGTGCACCCGAGGTGCTTCCCGAGCGACTCTCGGTGGAGTACGCCACTGGAATCGGTGGAGTCTGGACTCTGCTGGATGCCTTCGACACATTGAAGGAAAAAGGCCCTAGGCGCGTTTTGCCGATGACCGTTCCGATGCTTATGCCCAACGGCCCAGCCGCCGCAATCGGCATGGACATCTCTGCCCGAGGCGGGGTCCGCACTGCGGTCTCTGCTTGCGCTTCGGGAACCGAAGCTATAGCCAATGCGCTGGAACGTCTTCGCAATGGCTCGGTAGACGTCGTTATCGCCGGTGGCTGCGAGGCCGCGATTCACCCACTACCAGTAGCAGCTTTTGCCGCAATGCACGCGCTCTCTAGAAAAAATGACGACCCTGCCTCGGCCTCAAGACCCTATGACCTAAATCGCGATGGATTTGTTATGGGCGAAGGTGCAGGCGCTCTCGTCTTAGAAACCGAAGAGCACGCGCTGGCTCGAGGAGCAAAAATCTACGCGGAATTGGTCGGCGGGTCAGTAACGTCTGACGCCCATCACATAACCGCCCCTGACCCTCTGGGAATGGCGGCGGCGCGAGCAGTTATTGGCGCTCTAGAGCAGGCTAACGCAAGCATTGAGGACGTTGTTCATATCAATGCCCACGCAACCAGCACCCCGGTTGGCGACATTGCCGAATACACAGCCCTAAAGCGCGTTTTCGGCGACCACCTAAAGGCGATTGCCATTTCTGCCACCAAGTCATCCACCGGGCACCTGCTCGGAGGTGCCGGAGCGGTTGAGGCGATCTTTACCATCCTTGCGTTGAGAGACCGAGTGGCTCCCCCAACTATCAACCTCGACAACCAAGACCCTGCAATCGACCTAGACGTCGTCACCAGCCCTCGGGCGCTCCCACAGGGCCCAATCCTGGCGATCAGCAACTCGTTCGGCTTTGGTGGTCACAATGCGGTAATCGCCTTCCGCAGTTATCACAACTGAGAGTATTAAAAATGCCGCCTTCTGGGCGGTATTTTTTTTGAAAGGATTGACTCAAACATGAGCAAACTCTATTTCCGCTACGGTGCCATGAACAGTGGCAAGAGCACGGCTCTGCTTCAGGTCGCTTTCAACTATGAGGAGCGCAACCAACAGATTCTCGTTGCGAAACCAGCCATTGACACCAAAGGTGACCGAATGGTGCTCTCTAGACTGGGCGTCAGTCGTGAGGTGGATCTTTTGGTTTTGCCCGACTCAAACCTGAGAGAAAGCTATCACGAGGTAGCCCGCAATAGAGCGGACAAAACGGGGTCCGCGATTTCCTGCCTGCTAATCGATGAGGCTCAATTCCTGAGTCGCGAGCAAGTTGATCAGGCCCTTGAAATCGCTGTTCTAGATGGCATACCGGTGCTGGCTTACGGCATTCGCACCGATTTTTTGACCAATGGATTTCCGGGGAGCCTGCGACTAATGGAAATAGCCCACTCCCTCGAAGAACTGAAGACCATTTGCCGATGCGGGCGCAAGGCCATGTTCAACGCCAGAAAGATTTCTGGTGACTTTGTCTTTGATGGTGCCCAGGTTGCCATTGATGGCGAGTCCGTCACCTATGAGTCGCTTTGTGCTACCTGTTACATTCGTGAGAAGGGTAATTTTTAGCGCTTGGATACGCTGTTCACCGACGGGCACTTTTGGATCGGGCCGACCGACACCGACTGGCAAAACGAACTCTTCGTGTCTCAGGGCTTAGTCGCCACTCGGACTCAAAACAACGAGGATTTCTCGACCGTAAAGCTCGGCGGTAGGTACATTTATCCAAGTTTCAGAGACGGCCACGCCCACCCACTTCAGGCGGCTCGAGAACATTTCGGCCCGAGATTGACGGGTCTGACATCGATTTCAGAAATCGTCGACACCCTAGCTAGGTTCTCATCGGATAACCCCGAGCTCGACTGGATAGTAGGTGGCACCTATGACCGCGATCTTGTGCCCGATGGCAAGTTTGAGGCAGTTTGGCTTGATGAAGCCGTATCAGAGCGCCCCGTGGTTTTGCACTCCAGCGACCATCACGCTCTCTGGCTAAATACCGAAGCGCTGCGCCGGGCGGATTTACTGCTATCCCAGCCTGCTCTTGAGTCTGGCTCAATCGATGTCGATGACGATGGCCGGGCAACCGGGGTGGTCCGGGAATGGCCCGCCATGAACACGGTTTTGCGGAACATTCCCGCTGCCACGCAAACTAGGCGACTTGAAGAGCTCGCTTGGGCCCAGAATGAAATGCTTCAAAACGGCATTACCGAGGTGCAGGATGCCTGGGTTGACGAGGTCGACCTGAGCACTTACCTCGTGGCTGCCAGTGCTGGTCTGCTCAAAGTTCGAACCCATCTCGCAATCGTGCTGAATCCAGAAACTTGGCAATCAGAACTTAGCCGACTGCAAACGGCGATGGATAACGTCGCGGCCTTAGCCAACCCAAAGCTCGTTCTGAATGCCGCCAAGATATTCCTCGATGGAAGTTTCGGCAATGGCACAGCCGCACTGCTCGAGCCTTACCAATCCGATGCGTTCGGGTCCGGCGAGTTGCTATGGCAGCAAGAGGACTTGATTGAGCTGCTACAAAGCCTGCGGAGTGCCGGATTACAACCACATTTGCACGCGATTGGCGATGCGGCTGTGCGGCTGGCGCTGGATTGCTTGGAGCAGGCCCAGGCAACGGACACCGGTCGGGTGGGGCTGCCCGCGGTGATTGCGCACTGCGAGTTGATTGCCGATTCCGACATCCATCGTTTTAGGGAACTCTCGGTCATTTCGAACCTGCAACCACTTTGGGCTCGCCCAGACGAAATGCTAATCGGCACCTTGGCGAAGCTTGGTTCTCAGCGAGTTCGCAGCCTCTATCGCCTACGCGAGATTGTTGACTCGGGCGCAATCTTGAGTTTTGGAAGTGATTGGCCGGTTTCTGATTTGAGCCCGCTTGCTGGAATCGCCACTGCGGTGACCAGACAAACCCCAGATGGGCAACCTGAGGGCGGTTGGACTCCAGAACAGCGCCTGACGCTGCCCGAGGCTCTGATGTCTTACAGCGCCGGCACAGCCACACAACTTGGTGCCACAGCGGCCGGAGGACTTGAGATCGGGGAACCCGCAGACCTTCAGGTGCTGGACAAAAACGTTTTCGGCCTGCCACCCCTAGATTTACCCAATCTAAAGGTGCAGGCCGTCTACGTTGCCGGTGAGCCCATTTACCTAGGGCTCTAGCAGTTATCCCTAAGGTCTTGGTGTCACGCCACTGTAAAGCACAACGGTGCTGTGTGCCGGAACCGAAACCTTATTTGTTCGCTTCAAAACACTGAGGGTAGAAGTTCCTGCCTTAGAGCCAGAAACCACCAGACTCCAGTTTGCCTTCAGCGGAAGTGATTGCGAGACGGTCTTCGAACCAGGATTTGTGGCAACCACGATCTTCGACCAGGTATCACCCGAGGCGGCACCATTTAGTTGGAATGCCAGCAAACCGGATGAAGAACCCATGAACTTAAGATTTTGCTTCACATCGGTGGTGGTGCTTAACCTGAACGCAGGGTGGTCGCGTCGAAGTTGGATGAGACCTCGGTAATAAGCCACGGTGGTTGCGTTCAAGGCCCGCTGCTTCCACTTCAAAGAGTTGACGTTGTCGCCCGAGCTGTATGAGTTGCCGTCACCGTTTTTGCTGCGCAGAAACTCCTGACCTGCCTGCATGAACGGCATTCCTTGAGACAGCAAAACCAGTGCTCCAGCCTGCCTTGAAAGGGCGGCAATCGGCTCCCCCGTCTTGCCAGTGCTGGCTTCAAGTTTGTCGCGCAAGGTCAGGTTGTCATGGGCTTCAACGTAGTTCACAGATTGACCCGGGTCAGCTGTGTTCCAAGAGAAACTGGCGTCTGAGTTGTAGCCCGGGTTGTCACTCTGTCCAAGGACGCCACCCTTGACGGTCGAACGGCGGTCGGCCTTGCCATTTACGTACCCCTGATCTCCTGAGTTGAAGACCGATCCCTTGATTCCATCGCGGATTTGGTCATTGAAAGCACCAATACCCGGCATGGTTGCGATGTTTACCTGGTCGGCGCGCTGATCCTCAGGAAGTGTTCCCATGTTCCAACCCTCACCGATGATTATGTCGGTCGGATCAATGTTGGAAACGGCAGCTCTTACCTGGTTCATGGTGGTCACGTCAATCAGACCCATGAGGTCGAAACGGAATCCATCCAGGTGATACTGCGATGTCCAGTAGCTGGTTGAGTCAACAATAAACTTTCTAGCCATCGGGCGTTCGCTTGCGAAGTCATTTCCGCAACCGCTGGCGCTGGTTAGGTTTCCGGCATCGTCTTTTCTGAAGAAGTATCCCGGAACAATTAGCTCCTCGCTAAAAGTGGCCGCGTTTGATACGTGGTTATAGACGACATCCATTGTGACCCTAAGACCCTGAGAGTGGAGTGATTGAACGGCCTGCTTCAACTCGTTGATGCGGGCATTCGGGTTCGTCGCATCGCTCGAGTATGCGCCCTCTGGAACGTTGTAGTTGAGCGGGTCATAACCCCAGTTAAAGTTTGCGTTCCGCTCGTCTCCGCCAGAAGCAAAGTCGAATATTGGAAGCAACTGCACGTGGGTGACACCCAGGTTCTTGATGGCGGCAACACCGGTAGGCGTTGAGTAGGTCTTGTTAACCTTGCGCTTGGTTTTAGGGTCAGTCACCTTTACCGTGAACGTGGTTGAGGTTGCGTTGTCAGTCAGGCCAAGGAACTTTCCAACGTGCGCCGCAGGAATTCCGCTGCTCGAGTCCATGCTCAAATCGCGAACATGCAACTCATAGACCACGGCATCGGTTGGCTTTCCAGAGAATGCAGGCTTGGTCTCGGTGGACCAACCAGCAGGGTCGGTTGAGCTCAGGTCAACCACCACACCACGCTCACCATTCACAGTTGTTGAGCGAACATATGGGTCAACGGCCAGGTTGCGTGACCCGTTCACGGTGACTCGGTACATGTAGATCGTTCCGTTTTGGTCCCCCGCCAGCGAAGCAATCCAAGTTCCCTTGACGTCCTTAGTCATGTCGGTCACTGACGCATCGGCCACAAGGCTGACGTCCGATGCGAATACGACGAGCTCAACCTTGCTAGCTGTCGGTGCCCAGACCCTGAAATCTGTTTTGGCCTTGGAGTAGGTGTTTCCCAAATCATCACCGGTGTAGGTGTAAAGATTATTGAAACCATCTGAGTTCATGAGGTTTCCAACCGAACTTTGGATACTGCCAAAGTCGGGGTTACCACCGGAGGCACCAAGACTCACCGTGTAGCTACCGCCGATTGCGAAATCGGCATCCACATTGACTTTGAAAACACTCGCCTTCGAACCGCTTAGATTCTGCGGGTCAACCGAAACAACATTGTAGCCACCAGAAACGCTGAACCCCTCATTGCCAGATCCGGAAACGGTGATCGTTTTGTTTAGAGAAACGGTTAGTGAGCGAAACTCGTCCATGACCGCAGATTTAATTGCAGGCTCAACTACCGGGGCGACCGTGTAAACGGTTGAGTCCCCCTGTAGCAGCCAAATCTCGCCGACACCCGCATTGCTAACCGGCAAAAAACGGTCGCTACTAATGTCTTTTGCGCCAGACCAGTCAGGCTTGGAACGAATTATGAAACCGACATCTTTGAAGGTTGCCATTCCGGTCAAGGTGGTAGTGGCTATCGCACCAAACGAGTCCGAGCCGCTGAAAGTGAAACCTGCCGGGCTGACTTCCTTATCGGCGCTTCCATCAACGTTCTTCCATAGATAAGCGTTCCAGCCGGTGTAGTCACTGGCAGCTCGCTGGTAGTGAATGGTCACAGTGACCGAATCTGGAAGAGCGGCGCTTGCACTCGAGGCTCCAGTTACCCAGCTGAAAGCTAGGGTGAGGCTGGCGGCCAGTAAGAGAGCAACAAGTCGGTTGGTGCGTTTAACTAGATTCATCAAAACCCCTAAGTAAAGTTTGGTCTAGCCTTAACGCTAGGCGCAGCACCTGCCTGTGTGGGGTGAATGGTGACGTTTCATGGCAACGTTTTCATAACGTATTTAGCATTGGCACGTTGAATCTCTCAGAATGAAGGTCTCTGGCCGTGTCCAATACTGTTAACGCTTACAGAAAGCGACTCGGTTTCCTTGCCGGCAAGTTATGCGGGTTTCGAAGTCCCGCTCGTAATTTCTTTTTGGTGGGGCGTGCTGGGGAAACCCGCAGGTTATGCGGGTTTCGAAGTCCCGCTCGTAATTTCTTTTTGGTGGGGCGTGCTGGGGAAACCCGCAGGTTATGCGGGTTTCGAAGTCCCGCTCGTAATTTCTTTTTGGTGGGGCGTGCTGGG
>CAZLWT010000067.1:0-7215 GCA_964563325.1 uncultured Rhodoluna sp.
CTAGATGCCTAAGACTCTTGCGGCGGGTAGCCGCGAACAAGCCCATTCGGAGGCGGTAGCTGGCGCAAAGACGCTTGGTTATGAACCTTCAGTGGTTGGCGAGTTTCTCGAAGCCGTTCAAGAGGACGATGGTCTAACCAGCTATCTTTTTGAAAGCAAACTCGAAGGCTACGCCGGGTGGCGCTGGTCGATCACCCTTTACCAGGCCGCCGCGAATCAAACCGCAACGGTTTCTGAGGTTCTTATGGTGCCGGGCGAAAGTTCGCTTTTGGCTCCGGCCTGGGTTCCTTGGTCAGAGCGACTTGCCGACTACAAGGCCTTGCAAGCCGAGTTGGAGGCTCAGGCCGCGGCCGATGCTGCCGAGGCAGAGGATGCCGATGAGACCGAGGACGAGTCTGTAGAAGGCGACGACTTTGTTGAGATTGAGACCGAAGATCTAGATGGCGAGAATGAGGAAGCCGAAGACTCAGCGACGTCTGACGTGGAAGATGGCATAGACGCCGAGGCCAAGACCCGCAACACAAGTCCATGGCCACCAAGACTGTTCAGCCGAAAGCTTTGGAAAGGCCGCAAGAAGGCTAATAAGGGCGACTAAGAAAGCGCTCATTCCAACGGCGATCGCCAAGTTGGCATTGGTTCTCATCGGTTCGGGGTCGGGCTTGCGCTCGGAATCCTTAATATAAAATTTGAACTTGGCCATGTCTCAACACTAAGCGAAGCGGCCGGGTATTTCGGCTATTTCGACAGTTGCCCAACCGTGTAGTCAATCGCCGAGGTTAGTTTCTCAACATCTGAAAGTTCGGTTGCCGTAAAGGTGGCCACTCGCAGTTGGTTTCGGCCCAGTTTGCGGTATGGTTCAACGTCTACGATTCCATTGGCCCGCAGCACCTTTGCAATGGCGGTGGCATCAACCTCGGCGTCAAAGTCGATGGTCACGACCACCTGTGAGCGATGATCTGGGTTGGTCACAAACGGTGTCGCATACTCGCTTGCCTCAGCCCAGTCATAAAGATGCGCCGAGGTTTGGGCGGTGCGCGAGTTGGCCCAAGCCAACCCACCCTGAGCGTTCATCCAGTCAACCTGCTCGGCAAGCAAAAATAGCGTGGCGATTGCCGGCGTGTTTAGGGTCTGGTTGAGCCTTGAGTTATCGACTGCATTTTTCAGGCTCAAAAATTCTGGAATGTACCTTGAGGTTTCGGCAATCCGCTCGGTTTGTGCCAGCGCGGCCGGCGACATCAAAGCCAACCAAAGCCCGCCATCAGAGGCGAAGTTCTTTTGTGGGGCAAAGTAGTAAACATCGGTTTCTAGGGGATCAAAATCGATTCCTCCGGCGGCCGAGGTGGCATCGGTTAGGAACAGTGCTCCGGCATCGGCACCCGCTACGCGCTTCACCGGAGTGCTAACCCCGGTCGAAGTCTCGTTTTGCGCATAGGCGTAAAGGCTCACTCCGGCTTCGGCCTCACGCTCAAGACGTGAACCTGGCTCGCCCTTGATGACGGTTGGGGCGGTGAGCCAAGGTGCCTGAAGTGCAGAGGCAAACTTGGCACCAAACTCACCGTGAACCAAAGCCTGGGCTTTTCCATCGGCCAGTGAGTGCGAGGCGACATCCCAGAAAGCAGTCGACCCACCATTGCCAAGAACTATTTCGTAGCCAGCCGGGCTGTGAAAGAAGTCGAACAGTCCGTCTTGCACTCGCTTGACCAGATTCTTGACCGGGCCTTGGCGGTGCGAGGTTCCCATCAGTTTTGCACCCTCGGATGCAAAGGCGGCGATCTGTTCTGGGCGCACCTTTGATGGGCCACAACCGAATCGGCCGTCGACTGGAAGGAATTCTGTGGGAATGATGATTTCAGGCATGCCTCAAGTATATCGGCCAAGTTGCCAATGACTCGGGCGCAGTCGAGCATAATTAGGGCAACCGCATCGCATTGGGGCAATTGTTTTCAAATCAAAGGAGGATCTATCGCTATGGCCGACCTAATCGACACCACCGAGATGTACCTCAGAACCATCCTTGAGCTTGAAGAAGAAGGCCAGGTGCCGATGCGAGCCAGAATCTCAGAGCGCCTTGACCATTCCGGCCCCACCGTTTCGCAAACCATCGGTCGCATGGAGCGTGATGGTTTGGTTGCCCTCAGCAATGACCGCCATCTCGAGTTGACCAACCTTGGCCGCAAGTTGGCAATCGGCGTGATGAGAAAACATCGTTTGGCCGAGCGGCTTTTAGCCGATGTGATTGGCCTCGAGTGGGAGTTTGTGCATGACGAGGCTTGCCGCTGGGAGCATGTCATGAGCGAGCAGGTTGAGCGCAAAATCATTGGTTTGATTCAGAATCCAGACGTCTCGCCCTACGGAAATCCGATTCCCGGCTTAGATGCCCTCGGTTTCAAAGGTAACGATGGATTCAAAGACGGTGTCGTCTCGATCACCGCACTTGATGAAGAAATCGTCGATGGGCGTGATTTTGTGCTTCGTCGCATCGGTGAGCCGCTGCAAACCGATTCGAATCTGCTGTTGAGGTTCAAATTTCTTGGGATACTGCCAGGCAGTACAGTGACTCTTTCGCGCAGTGGTGAGGGGTGGCGCATCTGCTCAACCTCTGCTGAGCAGGGTATTTTGCTTCGGAATTCCGATGCCATGCACCTTTTTGTTGAGACCCCGCTAACCCGCTAAAGCGCTCGCCGAATCGTTTATAAACAGTCACCAAATCGTGACCAAATTCACAGGTTCGTCTCAGCCTTAAGTGAATTAACATACAACTTCAGGTAAAGTGGAGATGTTGCCTCGAAAGAACCTGTGGGGCAATCGAACTCGGATGGTTTCCTAGCCCGCAATCCGAGTTTTTAGAACTCATAGTTTCGTTGCGGGAATTGGCTTAGCCAATGAAACTCGGAGGTTTAGTTTGACGCAAAAAAGCAACGCAAGACACCGCGCTCAAGGTGAAGTCAAGGTTTTAGAGACTTTTGAGTTGCGCAGTCGCCGCTCGATTCGTGAGGCAGAACGAGCCCGCCAGTCGCGCTCGGCAGACCGCGCCCAAAGAAAACTTGCAAGAGTGGCCAAAATTGCCGGCCAACCAGTTGCCATTCAAGAAATCACAAAGTCTCACGGTAAGTATGTCCTGCTGTCACAGACAGCGCCGAAAAAGGTCACCAAGCGAGTCCTGCGCGACCTAGTTGCAATGGGTTTTGCCTCAGGTATTTTCGCCACCGCAGCCCTCCCCGCCTACGCATTGTCGCCCGATGTGGTTTCGGCTGGCGGTTTCACCACCATTAGCAGCCAGCAGCTAGCCACCGATTACAAGAGCCAGAGCCTAACCATTTCGGCCATTAATCAGGTTGAGTTTGGTCGCGGCGACTATAAGGCCACCCCACTTTCTGAAACAGATCGCCAGAACATCTTGAACGCGATCAAGCAGTACACGGGCCCAACAGCCAGCGACTTCATCGCCAATCCGCCGTATAGCAAGCTTGACCCCGCCGATGTTCTAAAGGTTGCCGCCAAGTACGTTGGCACCCCATACGTCTTCGGTGGAGAAAACCCAGGTGGTTTCGACTGCTCGGGTTACGTTCGCTATGTTTTCGCGCAGTTTGGAATTAACCTGCCGCACTCGGTTATCGGTCAGTCATTCTTCGGAATCAAAGTCAAGTTCGAAGACGCCATGCCGGGTGACATCGTGGTGCTAAACAACCTCAGCCACGATGGAATCTATGCCGGCAACGGAAACTTCTATCACGCTCCGCGCCCGGGTGACGACGTGAAACTGGCACCGATCTTCACCGATCAGGTTTTCTTCATCAGATTGCAAACCAACTAGGTTTCAAGCAAAAACCGGCCGGTCTTAGCGAAAACCGCACTTTCCAAGCGAAACTAAGCCGTCGGATTGAAAATTTACGCAACCATTTCGTAACCTGACACACGGAAATTGTTCAGGTTTTGGTCAGCATTAGGCTCTAGCCTGTAAACAGGTACCTACCGTTTATTTGGAAGGGGAGTCGATTGTGGTCACGCTAAACCTGCCTGCCAAGCATGCTTATCAACAACGGCACGGTCAACAACCCAACCAAGCTTCGGCTGAATCAACGCGTCGTCAATTGTGACGGCGCGTTTTTTATTGCCCAAACGCTAGCTGCCGCCCGAAAACCCAGAATCCGTCTGGGTGATTTCGAAAGGAAGAAATGCGCACACTGGTTTTGAATGCTGGATACGAGCCGCTTGCCGTGGTCTCTTTCAAGCGAGCGATTATCTTGGTGCTAAATAAGAAGGCCACCATCTTGCAGGGCGCTGCAAATCAGGTGGTTCGAAGTGCCAGCGGAGAATACGAACTTCCCTCGGTGATTTTGCTTTCTCGATACGTGCGAATTCCCGGGGCCAAGGCCGTGCCGGTTTCGCGCCGGGGCGTTTTGCGTCGGGATAATCACCGCTGTGCCTATTGCGGTCGTGCCGCAAACACCATCGATCACATCCACCCAAAATCCAGGGGTGGAAGGGACAGTTGGGAAAACCTGGTTGCCTGCTGCCTGCGCTGCAACAATCTAAAGAGCGATAAGCCGCTTGCCGAAATGGGCTGGACCCTAAAGGTGACTCCGAAAATGCCGACCGGTCATGTTTGGTCGGTTCGAGGCGCCGAAAGTTTGGATCCCAACTGGGACGCTTATCTAGAGTTGGCCAACGCGGCCTAGCTGCTTTTTATTGATTGACGCGACGCCCGAATGGCTGCCAGAGCGGATTTTGAGTGACCCCGAGAAGAATCGAACTTCCGCACAAGGTTTAGGAAACCTCTGCTCTATCCACTGAGCTACGGGGCCGCGGATTACTTGATTCTATCCGAGGCAATCGGCATTCGAAGTTTTGTCGGGCAATAGTTTTGAAAGCAACGGCAAGCCTGACCGCTGTTTTGGTGCTAAAAAGTTAGGCTTCAAAAGTGGAAACGAAAATGAACCCTTGGCAAGAGTGGCAGAACCAATTGGGCACGCTCGGCGTCACGAATCCGCTGATTAATTTTGAATCAAACACCTTCGGCCAAATCGACCTAGACCGTGCACACCCCGGGGGCCTTGCGCAGTTTGTTAGTGGTGGCGCGACGGTACTGAGCAACCTGGTGCGCGACCCGCTGGCCTATTCGCGGGCGGCCGCGGCGTCTCGGCGCATCAAAGCCAAAGCCGAACTGCTCGAGCAACATTTTGGCATCGCCTCGATGTATTTGGTTGGCGGATTGGTCAGCTTTGCCGCCGATGGCTTCGATCTGAGTGAACCCATTTTCCTGTGGCCGATGCGCATCGTTAGCAAAGGAGATGATTTCGAGTTCTCGCTGGCCGGAGCTGCCAGGGTGAACCCTGCGCTGATCGATTCGTTGGCCACTTGCTACGGCATCAAACTGAACCCGGCCGAACTGCTACATCGGTTGGACCAGAACACCGATTTGATGCCGATTGCCATCCTCGATTACCTGAGTGATTTAACCGCCCAAAGGGCCAATCTAGATTTGCAGCGAATGCTGGTCGTCGGCAATTTTTCGACCGTACCAACCGAGTTGCTCGCCGACTTCCGGCGCAGCGACAATCCCTTGCTTTTGCAGTTGGCCGATGAAGCGGAGCACTATCAGGTCACCGACACCATCGAGGGCGCGGAAGAACCTCAAGCCCCGATTTCGATGGATGTTGCCCTGGTGGCCGATGCCGATCAAACCCAGCAGCACATCGTTGCTCGTGCCGCGGCCGGTCAAAGTTTTGCGGTCGAAACCCTGCCGGGTTGTGGCTACACCCAAACCGTGGTCAATATTCTTGGTGCCCTGGTAAGTCAGGGCAAGCAGGTTTTGGTGGTCGCGCCTAGGCGCTTGACCCTGAACGAAATCTCGGATCGCCTCGTGCACCTTGGGCTGAACGGTCTTGGCATTCGCTCAACCGCTGTTTGGCTTGACCTGGTGGCGGCCATTTCAAGAAATGAAAAATCCAGGCCAAGCGCGCTGGCCGAGGCCCGCGAGCTTCTTGAGTCGGTTTCTGATGACCTGAACCGTTACTTCGATGCTTTGAACCGAAGCGATCAAGAACTCGGTGTTTCAATCAGTAAAGTCTTAGAAGAGCTTTCAACGCTCAGCGCGATGCCACATGCCCCGGTGACCAAAGCGCGAATCAGCCGAGACAAGTTGGCCTTGAATACCAACCGGGCTCAGGGATTGGCCTTACTGCAGAGCGCCTTCGACCTGGGCGAGTTTAAGTTTGGGCCTCAAGACACAGCCTGGTATCAAGCTCGTTTTGAATCACCCGCAGCGGTCGAGGAGGCAATCGCACTTGCCATCACCTTGCGCGACGAATCGCTTCCGAAACTCAAGGCGCAACTGGCAGAGTTCATTTCGGCAGCTAAGTTCAAGCCCGCCGAATCGGTGTCTGACTGGGGTGGCTACCTTCGCTTGTTCAGTGGCATTCGAGAAACCCTTGATCGTTTTGTGCCCGATGTTTATGACCGCCCACTCGACGAACTGATTGCCGCCACGGGGCAACGCAAAGAGCGTGGCAACCTTTCGGGTGGCACTCGCCGACGCCTCAAGAAGTTGGCCAAAGAGTATTTGCGCCCGGGTATGACCGTGACCGATATGAACTCGGCGCTTCGGGCCATCGAAGAACAGCGTCAGCAGTGGACGCGTTTCTGCCTTATTTCGAGCCCGCCTCATGTCCAACCGGGCATAAATGAGGCGCTGGTTGCCTATCAGGGTTTCATGCAAGACCTTGACCACCTGCAGAACCACCTCGATGACAATAGCGACGAGCGGGCGCTGGCGGCTTTGAACCTTGATGATCTCGAGGCCAAACTGGTTTCGTTGAGCACCGACACCGCGGCGCTTGAAAACATGGGTGAGCGCTCTTTGGTTAACGCGCAACTGCAGGAATTGGGCCTCGGAAAGTTGGTTCGAGACCTTGGCCGACTTCACGTCTCGAAAGAACATTTGGCAAGCGAGTTTGATTTGGCCTGGTGGCAGTCAGCACTCGAGGTTCTAAGCAGCAATGACAACGTCTTGCTTGGCTACAGCTCTGAACAGATTGCCGCTCTTGAGAAACGATTCAGGCACGGTGATGCCCAACTGGTGGTTCAGTCGGCCGCCGAGTTGAGCTTCGATTTAAATCAACGATGGATAACCGCCTTGGCGCAGTACCCTGCCGAAACCGCGGCTTTTCGCAATCTTCTTAAAGATGCAAGAGGTGTTTTTATTGCTCCCCAGAT
>CAZLWT010000068.1:0-7145 GCA_964563325.1 uncultured Rhodoluna sp.
ACGAGATACGAATTCGTGACTGGAGTTCAGACGTGTGCTCTTCCGATCTGCGCCGCCTAGGATTCCGGCGAGCAAAGCGACGATGAAGTGAACTCCGAATGGCAAGTTGAGGTTGATGCCAACCCAACCGGCGAACATTGCACCGAAGAGAATCTGACCGGTGCCACCAATGTTGAACAGACCAGAACGAAAGGCCACCGCCAGACCTAGCCCGGCCATGGTGATCGGGGTGGCAAAAGCCAAAGTTTCGGTGATTGGGCGAATCATGCCCGCGAAACCGGTGGCCGAATAGTTGAAGATCGAGCCACGGAACAGCGCGTCATAGGCGCCAAAAACCGCGTTCCAGATTGCCAGCAGGAAATCACCCGGCCTCGCAAAAAGGTATCCCGCGCTAGTTTGGACACCAGCGTTGGAGGCTGCAATGAGCACACCGCCAACTAGGAACGAGGCGAGCACGGCGAACAGGGTTAGCGCCCAGTTGGCGCTCATGATTTCACGAAGCACCGTGGCCTGGCGGCTTTCAACGGCGGTGCCTACTGGCGTCTCGGCTTTCGCTTTTGGCTCGGGTTTTTTCAGTGTCTTACTCATGCGGCGTCTCCTGTTGTAATGCCAGCCATCATTTGACCCAAGATTTCACGTGGCGTGCTCGATGGCACAACACCAACGATTTTGCCCCGGTACATAACGGCGATGCGGTCGCCAAGTTGGGTTGCCTCATCCAGTTCGGTGGCCACAATTAGCACCGGGATGCCCTTGTCGCGCGTGGCAACGATTTGCTCATGAACAAACTCGATTGAGCCAACGTCAAGACCGCGAGTTGGTTGCGAGGCGACCAAGAGACGCAGGTCGCGAGAAAGTTCGCGGGCCAAAACCACTTTTTGCTGGTTTCCGCCGGAAAGCTGCGAAGCTTTCGAGTCGATGCCCTGGGCGCGAATGTCGAACTGTTTTAGCTTTTCCTCGGCAAACTTTCGCAGGTATCCAAGTTGCAGGCTGATGCCCTTGGCGAATGGTTTGCGGTCTGATCGATCTAGCATCAGATTTTCGGCAATCGTGAACTCGCCAACCAAACCGTCTTCGGTGCGGTCTTCTGGCACGAAGCCAACGCCAAGGTCTAGAACGTGTTTAACGCTCTTGCCAAGCAACTCATGGCCTTCCAAAACGATTGAGCCCTGAGCCTTGCCGTGCATGCCAATGATGGTCTCGGTCAGTTCGGTTTGGCCGTTGCCCTGAACCCCGGCAATGACAAGAATTTCTGAACCGTGAACCTCTAGGTTTATGTCGTCCAGCACCTGGTTTCCGGCGTGGTTCCAAGCGGAAAGCCCCTTGATTACGAAACTGGCGGCGCCAGGTTTCGCCGGGGTTTTCTCGACGTCAAGGTCAACGGCGCGGCCAACCATCATTGAAGCAAGCTCGTTTGCAGTGGCCTTAGGGTCGGCCTCACCAACCACCTTGCCAAGTCGAATCACGGTGATTTTGTCGGCTACGGCCTGAACCTCGCGCAGTTTATGGGTGATGAAGACGATTGCGGTTCCGGCATCGCGCAGTTGCTTCATGATGGTCATGAGCTCATCGGTTTCGGCCGGGGTCAGCACCGCGGTCGGTTCATCGAAAACCAACACCTTGGCATCGCCGATCAGGGCTTTGATGATCTCGACTCTTTGTTGAACGCCAACCGGAAGGTCTTCGACCAGGGCGTCTGGGTCGACATCGAAGCCAAAGCGGTCAGAGACCTCTTTGACTTTTTTTCTCGCGGCCGCCATGTCAAGCACTCCGCCGAATCGGGTGGGCTCGTGGCCCAGCATCACATTTTCGGCGACCGTGAATACCGGAATGAGCATGAAGTGCTGGTGAACCATGCCAATGCCGGCGGCCATGGCATCGCCCGGGCCAGCAAACTTCACAACCTTGTCGTCCAGCAGGATTTCACCGGCCTCGGCCTGGTAAAGACCGTAAAGAACATTCATCAGGGTTGATTTTCCAGCCCCGTTTTCGCCAAGCAGACAGTGAATCTGACCGGCCTCGGCCACCAGGCTCACGTTGTCATTAGCCACCAGCGAACCAAATCGCTTGGTTATGCCTTTGAGTTCCAGCTTCATCGCTTTTCCATCCGTCTCCGTTGCGAATTAGTCTAACGCGGGCAGTCTCGTGAACATAAGAAAACCGGGGGTCACATTGCTGTGACCCCCGGTTCAGATTTATAGAAAGTTATTACTTCTTGTAGATCGAAGTGACAACAATCTTGCCCGAGATGATGTCGGCCTTGAGCTGGTCTAGCTCTGCCTGCATACCGGTTGGGTACATGACATCGTGCTGTGGGGCAATCATGACACCATCGTTGGCTAGTGTGCCAACGTACTGGTTTGCGTCGCCACCGGCGTAGGTGCCATCGACACCCGACTTGATGATTGCAACAACGGCCTTAGCCATCTTCTTCTCGATAGAGGTCAAGATGTTTGCCTTGTACTCTGCGTGAGCAGCAATGCCGTACCAGTCGCTGTCAACACCGATAACCATGGTTCCCGGGTGGTCAAGTGTTGCCTGACCCGAACCGATACCCACTGGGCCGGCAACCGGAAGGATGATGTCGGCGCCCTGAGCAAAGAACTGCTCGGTTAGGGTCTTGCCCTTGGCCTGGTCGTTGAAGTCACCGGTTGCAGCCCACTTCGAGCTGTCGGTTCCCTCGGCGCCAAGTACAACAACCTTGGTTCCCTTAACGGCGTTGTACTTTGCTACACCCTGCTTGAAGCCATCCATGAAGATGGTGACTGACGGGAAGAGCATGCCACCGTAGGTAGCAACCTTTCCGGTCTTGCTGGTGCCAGCTGCTAGGTAGCCAGCTAGGAAGGCGGCCTCAGCAGTGTCGTACTGCAGTGGCTTGACGTTTGGCAATGACAGTGGTGAGAAGTCAGGGTTAGACAAACCTGAGTCAATCAAACCAAAGTCCACTGTCGGGTTGGCCTTTGCAACGGTTGCGGTGGTTGACGCCAAAGCGAAACCAACGTTGATGATCATGTTGCAACCCTCGGTTACCATCTGGCCAACTTCTTGGTCAAAGTCGGTCTGGGTTGCGGTGTTTGGTGACTCAACGCTTGCAATCTGCACGCCAAGGGTTGCCTTTGCTTCTAGAAGGCCGTTGTAGCCCTCTTCGTTGAAGCTGGCATCTTTGAAGCCACCGGTGTCAGAGACCATACATGCTTTGTAGTCGATTGGAGTTACGGTTGGGCTTGGCGGTGCGGATGCGCAACCGACCAAGGTGAGGCTAGCAGCTGCTGCAAGTGCTAGCGCCGAAAGGGTAGTACGTGAAATGTTCTTCACTTTATTCCTCCTGGATTATGGCCCACGGATCTCGCGGACCGCCCTTAGAGCCTAGCCCTGTCAATAGGCAAGGTCACTAGACGCAACAAATGTTTAATCTATTAGTTACAATCGGATTCGCAACGACCGTAGCGCCTAGAGCACGTCACTGTGGCCGGTGGCCCGCAAAGCGTCGACCAGAGACTTGACGCGCTGGGCATGTTCCTTGGTGGTCACCAGCAAAGCATCCGGGGTATCCACCACGATTATGTCCTCAAGACCGATCAGCGCAATCAGCCGATCGGTGTCGGAAATCAAAATTCCACTTGAGGAATCAGCCAAAACCTTGGCGTTGCCAAGCACCGCTAGGTTGCCTCGCCGGCCCTGAGACTGCAGCTCGGCAATCGCTGCAAAGTCGCCCACATCGTGCCAGGTGAAATGCCCCGGCACAACGGCAACCAAGCCCGCGGCGGCGGCTGGTTCGGCAACCGAATAATCAATCGCCACCTTCTTGAGGGTTGGCCAAATGCGATTTACTGCTTCCGGCCCGGCAGGGGCATCCCAGTGTTCGGCCATTTCTAGGATGGCGGCGTGCAACTCTGGTTCGCTGACTGCCAAAGTTTCAAGCAACAGTTTTGCGGGCGCGATGAACATTCCGGCATTCCAGAGGTAATCGCCAGACTCAACATACCGGCGCGCCTTGGCGATGTTTGGCTTCTCGACAAACTTGGCCACCTGACGAGCGCTTGGTGCGCCTTCAATCTGCAACGGGTCGCCCTGCTTGATATAACCAAAGCCAACCGATGGCTCGGTCGGTTCGATGCCGATGACCACAATTTTGTCGGTGGCGGCAACCCTGACGGCTTCGCGCACGGTGGCCAAGAAAGCGGCGGTCTCAACGATTACGTGGTCGGCGGCGAAAGACCCGATGATCACGTCGGGTTCGCGGCGCATCAAAATCGCCGCGGCGAGAGCGATGGCGGCGGTCGAATCCTTCGGGCTCGGCTCTAAGACCAGGTTGTGCGATTCGAGGTTATCCATCTGCGACATCACGGCCTGCTCATGAGCCACCCCGGTGACAACGAGGATTCGCTCTTTGCCAGCCAGTGGCGTGAGGCGATCCCAGGTGTCTTGCAGCAGGGTTTGGCCCGAGCCGGTTAGGTCGTGCAAAAACTTGGGGGCGGCGGCTCGTGAGAGCGGCCAAAGTCTCGAACCGATTCCCCCGGCTGGAATGATGCTGTGAAATCTGTCCATTGGTTCTCTTTTTAAGGTCATAATAACGAGAACTCTAGCGGATTCGCGTTAATTGGAAGCGATAGGGGCGCTCTCAGGTTTAGACTTAAATGGCTAGAGCTTCGCGCTAAACGGCGCAGGAAGCAGCAAATCGAGGAGGATTTTGTGGCAAAGAGACCTGCCGGAACCCTATACCGTGGAAAAGTCGGAATGTGGTCCTGGGTTCTTCACCGCATCACCGGTGTTGCAATCTTTTTCTTTCTGTTGGTGCACGTGCTTGACACCTCGCTGGTTAGCCTGAGCGTCGAAAACTACAACCCGGTAATCGCAACCTATAAAACCCCACTCATTGGCTTGGGTGAGCTCGGTTTGGTTGCCGCCATTTTGTTCCACGCCCTAAACGGTGTGCGCATCATGCTCATTGACTTCTGGCGCAAGGGCGCCAAATACCAAAACGTCATGTTTTGGATCGTTGTCGTAATCGCCTTTATCTTGTTTGCAGGTTTCGCACCGCGTCACCTGATGAACGTTTTCAGCGAAGTTCACTAGGAGCGCGTAGATGTCAATCATTATTGAAACCCCTCGCAGCCCCCGCAGCCGCAAGAGCGCCAACTGGGAAAAGTACGGCTGGCTTTACATGCGTGCCTCGGGCGCCGTTCTTATCGTCCTGATTTTCGGACACCTCTTTGTTAACCTGTTCACCGGTCAAGGAATCAAGGGCATTGACTTTGCATTCGTGGCCGGCAAGTGGGCTAGCCCGTTTTGGCAGGTCTGGGATGGCCTGATGCTTTGGCTGGCGCTGATCCACGGAACAAATGGCATGCGCACCATTGTTAACGACTATGCCGAGCGCGAATGGGTTCGCAAGACCTTGAACATCGCTCTTTGGGTCACCTGCGCAGCCCTGGTTGCTCTTGGAACCCTCGTCTTGTTTGTGTTCGACCCTTGCGCAAGCAGGGATCTGCTGAGCCCTGCAATGTGGCAGCAAATCTGTTCAGCTAAGTAAGACCAACCAACCCCGTTAGGATTTGTGCGAAATTGACCACTCCAAAGGTTCACCACTATGAGTACGACGTGGTCATTGTTGGCGCCGGTGGCGCTGGAATGCGCGCCGCGATTGAGGCTGGGCCCCACGCTAAGACAGCTGTAATCTCAAAGCTCTTCCCAACTCGGTCACACACCGGTGCCGCTCAGGGCGGAATGGCCGCTGCACTTGCCAACGTCGAAGAAGACAACTGGGAATGGCACACCTTCGACACCGTCAAGGGTGGCGACTACCTGGTTGACCAGGATGCCGCCGAGATTTTGGCCAAGGAATCGGTTCAGGCCGTGATCGACCTAGAAAACATGGGTCTGCCATTCAACCGAACCCCCGATGGCAAGATTGACCAGCGTCGCTTCGGTGGCCACACTCGTGACCACGGCAAGGCCCCGGTTCGTCGCTCTTGCTATTCGGCCGACCGCACCGGTCACATGATTTTGCAAACCCTTTACCAAAACTGTGTAAAGCTCGGCATCGAGTTTTACAACGAGTTTTACGTTCTTGACCTAGTGATGAACACCGTTGATGGCGTCGAGCGCCCATCGGCAGTCGTGGCCTATGAGCTTGCCACCGGCGAGATTCACGTGTTCCAGGGCAAATCCATCGTGTTTGCAACCGGCGGATTCGGCAAGATCTTCAAGACCACCTCAAACGCCCACACCCTGACCGGTGACGGCGTTGGCATCATTTGGCGCAAGGGTCTGCCGCTCGAAGACATGGAGTTCTACCAGTTCCACCCAACCGGTTTGGCCGGCCTTGGCATCTTGCTTTCAGAAGCTGCCCGCGGCGAGGGTGGCATTTTGCGAAACTCCAGCGGCGAGCGCTTCATGGAGCGTTATGCCCCGACCATCAAAGACCTTGCACCGCGCGACATGGTTGCCCGAGCAATGGCCAACGAGGTTCGCGAGGGGCGCGGAGCCGGCCCGAACAAAGACTACGTTCTGCTTGACCTGACCCACCTTCCGCCGGCCGTAATCGACGAGAAGTTGCCAGACATCACCGAGTTTGCCCGCACCTACCTAGGTGTCGAGCCTTACACCGAGCCGGTGCCGGTCTTCCCGACCGCGCACTACGCGATGGGTGGAATCCCAACCAACGTCAAGGCCGAGGTTTTGCGCGATAACACCACCGTGGTTCCAGGCCTCTATGCAGCTGGTGAATGCGCCTGCGTTTCGGTGCACGGCGCCAACCGTCTGGGCACCAACTCGCTGCTCGACATCAACGTCTTCGGAAAGCGCGCCGGCATTTACGCCGTCGAGTACGCCAAGACCGCGAAGCACGTTCCGGTGCCAGACAACGCGGTTGACGAGGTTCTCGCCCTAATCGAGCGCGTCAGAAACTCAACCGGCACCGAAAAGGTTGCCACCCTGCGCAAAGAACTTCAAGAGACGATGGATAAAAACGTGCAGGTTTACCGCACCGAAGAATCCATCAACGAGTCACTCGACAAGATCACCGAGTTGCGCGAGCGCTACAACCACATCGCGATTCAAGACCTTGGTCAGCGATTCAACACCGACCTGCTTGAAGCCATTGAACTTGGATTCTTGCTTGACCTAGCCGAAGTCACCGCTTA
>CAZLWT010000069.1:0-7121 GCA_964563325.1 uncultured Rhodoluna sp.
ATCTCCACGAGGAAGTATCCGGGGAAGCCCATGGCGCGAATGACATCGGTTTCATAGGCCGCTTGTCTGGCGTGAGTTTCTGGAACACCGGCCGGGAATCTTCTTTCGAGACCGGACTGAACCTCTTTGGCAAACCAAGAATCTTCGCTCTCACCATCGGGCAACGGGAAGCGCGGCATGAGGTCGCGCTTTTCGAACTTGACCTCACAGCGCTCGGCGATCAGCAGTGTGTTGTCGCAGGCCTCTGGGTGATCGGCAAACAGCTCACGCATTTGTTCTGCGCTTTTGAGATAGAACTCGTTGCCGTCGAACTTGAAGCGGTTTGGGTCATGCATATTTGATGCCGATTGCACGCAAAGCAGAGCGTCATGCGACTCAAAGTCGCCGGGCCTCGTGTAGTGCAGGTCGTTGGTTGCTAACAGTGGGATTTTAAGATCCTTGGCCAACTCGATTAGCGAAGACATGGTCTTGCGCTCGATGCCGATTCCGTGATCCATGATTTCGACAAAATAGTTCTCGGCGCCAAAAATGTCGCGGAAATCGGAGGCGGCCTGTCTTGCCGCGTCGAATTTCCCGAGTCGAAGCAGGGTTTGAACCTCGCCGCTCACGCAACCGGTGGTTGCGATGACTCCCTTGGCATTTTGCGCAAGTAGGTCTCGGTCCATCCTGGGTTTCGAATAGAAACCATCGATGTAGGCCATTGAAGACATACGGAAAAGATTGAGCATGCCGGGGGTGTTTTCGGCCAGCATGGTCAGGTGAGTGTAGGCCCCGGCACCAGAAACATCGTCTTCACCGCCGTTGCCCCATTTAACTTTGACGCGCTCTTGTCGCTTGGTTCCTGGCGAAAGATAAGCTTCGATGCCGATGATTGGCTTCACGCCGAGTTCGGTCGCCACCTTATAGAACTCATAAGAGCCAAAGTTATTGCCGTGATCGGTGATTCCGATTGCCGGCATGCCAAACTCTTTTACCGCGTTCATCAGCGGTTTGATGCGAGCGGCCCCGTCCAGCATCGAATATTCGGTGTGAACGTGAAGGTGCACAAACGAGTCTTTTGAACTCAACTGATACCTCCTTAGGGCTAAAACGATGGATGGGTAAATCTTGCGGAACCTCAGAATACGCCCAAGTTTTGGCGCCTTCGGGAGGCTTGCCGATTGCAGCCGGGGCTACCGAAACTTTAGGGTTTGCGCAATATTTCCAAGGCCTCGACCAAATCTTGTGGGTAGGGGCTTTCAAAGTACACCCGTTGCCTGGTAATCGGGTGATCAAAACTCAGGCGAATGGCGTGCAGCCACTGCCTGTCCAACTTGAGCCTGGCAGCTAACTTGGGGTCGGCACCGTACATGGTGTCGCCAACCAGCGGGTGGTTGAAAGTTGAGAAGTGCACTCTGATCTGATGGGTGCGGCCGGTTTCAAGTTCTATTTCGACCAGCGAGGCAACGCCGAAAACCTCAAGGGTTTCGTAGTGGGTCACCGATGGTTTGCCATCTGGCAGCACCGCAAATTTATAGTCGGCCTTTGGGTGCCGACCGATTGGGGCGTCGAAGGTTCCCGCCATCGGGTCGGCGATGCCCTGAATTACCGCGTGATAGGTCTTGTCGACTACGCGATCACGGAAGGCCTGCTTCAGCCTCGAGTATGCCAACTCGCTTTTGGCCAAAACCATCAAGCCACTCGTGCCAACGTCTAACCGTTGCACGATTCCCTGACGCTCCTGGGCACCCGAGGTTGAGATTTGGATGCCAAGGCTAAGCAAGGCACCTGGCACTGTCGGGCCATCCCAACCAACCGATGGATGCGCTGCAACGCCGGCTGGTTTATCGACCACGACGATGTCTTCGTCTTGAAAAACTATGCTGAAGCCTTCGACCTGATTGGCGACGATTTGCAGGTGATTCTTTGGCTTTGGCAGCGAAACCTCAAGAAATGCGCCCGCTAGAAGGCGATCTGATTTTTGAACCACCTTGCCATTTTGACTCACCAAACCACTGGTTATCAGTTCGGCACAGTTCGATCTAGAGAGACCGAGTAACTTTGAAAGCCCAGCGTCGGCTCGCTGGCCGATTAGCCCCTCGGGAACCGGAAGCAGCTTTACTTCGCTCATGCCTTGCCAAGGCGGTCGCCACGAATGACCCTGATGACGGTTATTGCCGCGGCGATAACAATGGCCATATCGGCGAGATTGAAAATCGCGAAGTTGAATGGAATCTGAATGAAGTCGACCACGTGCCCCGAACCGAATCCTGGAGCCCGAATCAGCCGATCGATGAGGTTTCCATCAATCCCTCCGAGCAGAATACCGGCGGTTATTGCCCATGACATGGTTTCGAGTCTTCGACCGAACCAGATCAGGGCAAGCGTGGCCACCGATGAGATCAAGGTGAACACCATGGTCACACCAAAGCCGATTGAGAAAGCCGCCGAGTCGTTATAAACGAGATAGAGCTTTACCAAACTGCCCAAAAAAGGAGTTGAAACGCCGGGGGAAAGGTTAGCTATGACCAGTGCTTTGACTGTCTGGTCAAGGGTGATCACAATCGTTGCAATTGCCAACATGAGGGCCAATAAACGGTAATGAGGGGTATTCAATTTTGACAATCGAGAAACTGCTTACTTTTTAGAGGCCGGAGTTGTAGCCGTTGGTTGCGGGTGCTGCGTAGTTTGAGCCAACTGCAAAATGGTTTGTGTTTGATGGTCGCTCTGGAACGATTCCAGCAGAGTCAAGGTCGTGCAACTGACCCTCGATATAAGCCTTCAGCTTCAGCCGATATTCTCTCTCGAAGGTGCGCAGTTCTTGAATGCTGTGTTCGATCAGGGCTTTTTCCTGCTCCAGTCGGCCATACTCGGCGCGCTGCTGAGCTTCGGCTTCGCGCACCACTCGCGCCGCGGTGCTGTGACCCTCGGCAATGAGCGCATCGCGCTTGGCCATTCCCTCGCGCACGTGCTCATCATGAAGTTTTCTAGCAAGCTGAAGAAGATTATTGGTGTTGTTTCCATCGAGGCTTGCCATATCCTGGTTTGCCTCGGGGAATGAACTTGGGGTTGCCAGGGCAACGGCCGGCTCGGCAACCGGGGCCACCAGTTGAGCCGCTAAGCCTGCCCCACTGCGCTGCAGTTCATTGATTCTGGCCTCAGAGGCCAAAAGACGCTGACGCAAGTCTTCGTTCTCAACGTTCAGGCGACGAAGTTCTACGACGATTTCGTCTAGAAAGTCATCAACTTCGTCTTGGTCGTAACCCTCACGAAATTTGGTTGCCTGAAACCTCTTATTGACGACATCCTCTGGAGTCAAGGGCATTTTGGTGACCTCTTTCGTTTCATTACCGATACGGTATTTTTCGGAACCTCTAGGTTACCCTAGCGGGATGCTCACGAAACGAGCGACGTTGATAACCAGAAACCACACTATGGCAAAAGACAGATCGAAGGAAATCATACCGAGTCTGATATTTGGCACAAATCTGCGAACAAACTTGAGTGGTGGATCGGTGACGGTGAAGCAAATTTCGATTAGCGCAAGAATGATGCCTTTTGGGCGCCATGACCTGGCAAAAGACCGAGCCAAATCGGCTAATAACCTAACGGTCAGCGCAAACAGGAAGACGTTTAGCAGAAACTGAAGCCCTAAAGCCAAATATGTCATTACTCAAGTTTAGGCGTATGGGCTGGCCAAAAGATCATCTGGCTGGCGCTGTTCAGTTTGCTCACCTTCGGAGACCCGAACCTCAACACTGTATGGAGTAAGCAGAAATACGTTTTCGGTTACCCTTTGGATGCTGCCCTGCAGGCCTTCTTTGAGCCCGAGCATGAAGTGAAAAAGTGAACGTTTTTCGGCATCTGGCAACTCTGAAACATTGACGATAACGGTGACCCCATCGCGAAAATTCTCGGCGATGGTGAGGCTGTCACCGTAACTTCTTGGCATGATGGTGAAAATTTCGGTCACATCGCTCGATGGTCGTCTCGAGCGCATCGGCACGACTCGGTTGGAGGCAACTCTTTGATTGGAAGCTGGTGTCGTGGTTGCGACCGGGCCGGTCGGGAAGTTCTGCGACTTAGCGCCGCTTTCCACGCCGAAGAATTGTTTTACGCCGTCAATCATTCCAGCCACTTTTTACTCCTTTTCAGGGTGGTAACCACCCAAAATCATATTTTCAGACTAAGGCTTTAAACTCTGGTTCCAGTTATTGCGGTTCCGATGCGAACGTGTGTCGCACCAAATTTAATGGCCGCCTCGAAATCCTGCGACATTCCAGCCGAAATGAAGCGGGCTTTCGGGTGAGCGCTTTTTAGTTGCTCGCTGCAAGCGCGGATGGTTTCAAAATCGACCTCGGGTTGCCGATCTAGGCTCGCAACCCCCATCACACCGAGCAGGTCCATACCGTTGACCGAGGCTACCCTGCTTGCGAAGTCAAGCAGGTTAAAAGGTTGGATTCCCCCGCGAGCCGGGTCATCGGTCAGGTTGAGCTTAATGAAAACGCCCAGTCGGTAGCTGGGCTCAGCCTCGATTTTACGTTCGAGCTCTTTGCCAAGGGCGGTCAACAACGAATCCCTGTCCAGGGAGTGGATAATTTTTGAATACTGCAAAACCGAGCGCACTTTATTGGATTGCAACTGCCCGATAAAGTGCCAGCGATAGTCGAGGACAGTTTCAGAACCCAGCTCTGACGCAACCTCAATCGCTTTCGGAGCAGCGTCCTGATCACGATTTTCGCCAAAATCACGGCAGCCTAGGTCGAGTAAATCTAGCACCAGTTGAGCCGGGTGATTTTTTGTGACGATCACCAGCGTGCCATCCTCGGGATTTCTGCCGGCAGCGCTGAACGCTGCGGCAAACCGAGCTTGAATGGCATGCAATCGCTCGGCTAGCCCATCCTTCTGGGTTGGCAAGTCATTCTGAGTCATCAGGCTTAGCGCTCTACTAACCGCGAAGAAAGTCAGGAATATCTAAATCATCACCGAAGTTGCCCTCGGCATTGGCGCTTGAGTCGGTTTTCTCGGTCTGATCCGATTCTGCGCCCTCAACGATTTCGATTGGCTTGGTGTGAGTTGAATCGGAATCGGTTTGACCTTCGCCAGCCGATGGCTGCCTGATTTCCTCGAGCCAAGAGCTCTTGATTTTCTGATCAGATTCGATTATGTCAGCGGCTGAAACCGGATCGGATTCGGTTCTCGCTCCACTGAAATTCTTGGCAGCGCTGGACGAGCCACCTGGCAAAGGCGCCGTTCCAAATGCCGGACGATTGGGGGCCTTTTTGCCAAGTGGGTATCCCCCATCGAAGCCAGCGGCGATTACCGTGACGCGAACCTCATCGCCGAGGGTGTCATCGATTGTGCTACCCCAAATGATGTTGGCTTCTAGGCTGACGGCTTCCTGCACAAGTTTGGCGGCGTCGTTGAGTTCGTGCAAGCCCAGGTTTGAAGCGCCCTGAATCACCAAGAGAACACCGTGGGCTCCCTCAATGCTGGCCTCAAGCAAGGGGCTCGAAACTGCCATTTCGGTTGCCCGAATCGCGCGGTCTTCGCCCTTGGCTGTTCCGATACCCATCAGGGCCGAACCGGCTCCCTGCATCACCGATTTCACGTCGGCAAAGTCAAGGTTCACAAGCCCGGGGTTGGTGATCGCATCGGTGATGCCCTGCACTCCGGCGCGCAGCACGTCGTCTGCGGTGATGAAGGCGTCAACCACGCTGATTTCCTTGTTTGACATTTCTAGCAATCGCTCATTAGGCACCACGATCAGAGCATCAACCTCGGATCTTAGGGTTTCGATGCCGGCATCGGCCTGCTGCGAGCGACGGCGACCCTCAAAGGCAAATGGTCTGGTCACTACTCCAACGGTCAATGAGCCAAGTTTTTTGGCGATGCGGGCAACTACCGGGGCAGCACCTGTTCCGGTGCCACCGCCTTCACCAGCGGTCACAAAAATCATGTCGGCGCCACGCAGGGTGGCTTCGATTTCTTCCTCGTGCTCCTCGGCCGCTCTGCGGCCAATCTCTGGGTCGGCGCCAGCGCCAAGGCCACGGGTGAGCTCGCGACCAATGTCTAGCTTCACGTCGGCTTCGCTCAACAACAGTGCTTGGGCATCGGTGTTGATGGCCACAAACTCGACACCGCGTAAACCAGAATCAATCATTCGATTGATAGCGTTAACGCCTCCGCCTCCGACACCCACCACTTTAATGACTGCTAGATAGTTATGGTTTAGACCCACGGTTTGTCCTCTGCTTTCGCGTTTTGCCGGTTGATTCAAAGGTTAAACCTCTTGCTGAGGCTTACTGTTATGCTTCGGAATTACCCTGCGCCAAGAAGTTATGCTCTAAAGCGCGGTTTTTGTCGCAGGTCGCTAGGCGTGTCTAATAATTTCCGTATCTAACAACCGGAGCGGTTGGCGATGACACATCGATGGTCAGCGCCCCATCGCCGCGCAGATGCCGAAGCATCGCCGCTAGGACCTTGGATTTTAGAGAACCCTTAGAGCCATCGCCCCAAACGATTTGCTGATGCGATGCGCCGCGAAGGCGCAGTCGCACGTCGTCTTTGGTTTTTGCCTGGATCGACTCGACCTTCGGCAAAAGATCAACCGGAAGCGCCAAAACCACATCCATCGCTCTCGCGAACTGTGAACTCGTCTTGGGGTTGCCGTAAATCTCAACCAAAGGCAGCAGGTCTTGATTGGCAGCCACGCCGATTTGAACACCCGCCGGATCAAAAAGGAAACGCTGGCCACTGACTTCGACAATGCAAATCGGTTGGCGCTCACGAATCCGAACCACGAGAGTGTGCGGCGGTTGGGCGATCACCGAAATGCTTTCAATCAAGCTGAAAGTTTGCAGAGACTTGGCGATGCCTTCGGCAGACACCAGAGTCAAGGGTGACCCCAACTGCGACTCGAGCGCGTTTTGAATCGACACCGGCTTCAACCGACTGGTGCCCTCGACCACAATCTTGTCGATCGAAAGCAGGGGTGTCACAAGAGTGGCTAAAACCAGAAGCAGCAAAGCGACCATTGGGCTTATCAACGTTGCCAAAAAAACCCTTTTGGCCCCCGGTGGGCCGGTAAACCGCAGTGCCCCATCCGAGCGAGTTCCCGACCCCGAACCCCTGCCAAAAAC
>CAZLWT010000070.1:0-7078 GCA_964563325.1 uncultured Rhodoluna sp.
CGATCGGCATTTGGGGCCAGGCGGAACCTGGTGAAGGCGTGACCGTATCCAAAGTCCATCGTCACATCACGAACCTGCATGCCAACACCGGGAACCTTGGAGCCGAATCTGATTGTCACGCCCTCGTCTGGTTGAACCCTAATCACCAAGGCGTTTTGCCCCAGTGCGCTGGTCTGATCGGCTGCAAAGAGTTGCTGCGGCGCGCGCTTAAAGACAACGGCAATTTCCGTGACTCGGCGTCCTAGGCGTTTACCGGCCCTGAGGTAGAAAGGAACTCCGGCCCAGCGTCGAGTGTTTATGTCAAGGCGCATTGCGGCGTAAGTTTCGGTAACCGATTCGGGGTTCATGCCTTCTTCTTCAAGAAAGCCGAGAACTTCTTCGCCTCCCTGCCAGCCACCGGAGTACTGGCCTCTGGCGGTATGCTTTCCAAGATCCTTGGGAAGCGACACTGCCGATAAAACCTTCTCTTTTTCGGCTCGAAGGTCGGAGGCGTCAAATGAAACCGGCTCCTCCATGGCTGTGAGCGCCAACAGTTGCAGCAAGTGGTTTTGAATCACATCTCGCGCGGCACCGATGCCATCGTAATAGCCAGCTCTGCCGCCAACCCCAATGTCCTCGGCCATCGTGATTTGCACGTGGTCAATGTAGTTCGCGTTCCAGAGTGGTTCGAAAAGTTGGTTGGCAAAACGCAACGCCAGAATGTTTTGCACCGTCTCTTTACCGAGGTAGTGATCAATTCGAAATACCGAATCCGGAGGGAATACCGATTCAACGACATCGTTGAGGGCCCTGGCCGACTTCAAGTCGCTTCCGAACGGCTTTTCGATGACAACGCGACGGAACTGGTCGGGCTTAGGGTCGGCGAGTCCGCTGCGGGAAAGCTGTTGGGTCACCATAGGAAAAGCCTTTGGCGGAATCGAAAGGTAAAACGCGTGATTGCCATTGGTTCCGCGCTCTTTGTCGAGCAGCTCGATAGTTTCTTTTAGCTTGTCGAAAGCCGCATCGTCATCAAATTCGCCCTGCACGAACCTGATTCCGGTGGCCAACTGCTGCCACACCTCCTCAGACCACGGGGTGCGAGCGTACTCGCGAACCGAATCATGAACCACTTTTTCGAAGTCTTGATCAGCCCATTCGCGGCGAGCAAAGCCAACGAGTGCGAAGCCGGGAGGCAATAGCCCCCGGTTTGCCAAGTCATACACGGCCGGCATCAATTTTTTGCGAGACAGGTCACCGGTCACACCGAAGATGATTAGCCCGCTTGGGCCGGCTATCCGATTGAGACGGCGATCATCGGGGTCGCGCAACGGGTTGTTGCCAGCGCGAAGCTTTACTGGGCTCATTGAAATATGTTCCTTAGCCGATTGAATTTTTGAGAATTTCGATGCCCGAAATGGCATCGCTCAACGTTAGGGTGAGCACCGGTCTGCCTAGTTCACCAAGCACAACCGCGTCACCGGCAGCCTGCGAGGCAATAAGCTGCCCGAAGGTGAATGGTCGCCCGGGCACGGCAATGTCTTGCTTGGCCTCGGCAACAATCTGCAAGTAAACGCCCTGCTTTGGTCCGCCCTTGTGGTACTGACCGGTTGAGTGCAGGAAGCGCGGAGCCCAACCAAAGGTCACCGGGCGCTGGGTTTTCGCGGCAAAAAGTTGGCGAAGCTGCTGCGCCTCTAGAACCGAGGTGCGGTCTAGGTAGGCATGTATCGACAGGTATCCATCGGTCAAAGAAAGGGTTGCCAGCAGTGCTGCCACGGCGGCTGAAACAGAAGTGGCGCCAGCTAGTTCTAGTGCGGTTGCCCGAACTTCGATTCCCTGATCTGAGAACGCGGCCTCAGAAACTGCGGCACGCTGCTCTAGCATTCCGCGAGCCGCGATCTTGGCCGACTCGACGTCTGGCTGATCAAAAGGGTTAATGCCGATTAGTCGACTGGCAACTACGGTTGCCACTTCCCAAAGCATGAACTGTTCGCCGAGCGATCCCTCGATGAAAATCTCGTCACCGCTAACCAGCGAGCAATCCTCAACTAGGCGCGCTATAACCAAGTCATCAAGATTTGCGCTCAACTCGGCACTGTCGGCTTCAAGCACAACGGGCAGAACACCCTTGCCTAGCTTCCCGGTTGATTCGGCAATTAACTGTTCTGCCCAATCACCAAAACCGACGATGGATGAGCTGATGATGCCAACCTTGTCGCGGAAGCCGTGTGAGCTTGCGGTGCGGGCAAGAGCCGCGCCAAGAATCAAGCCCGGGTTTTCTGCTGAATCAGAAAATAGGGTTTCCGCGGTTGCGGCGGCGTCGTCAAGCAGAGCCTGAATGTCGGCACCGGCCAAACCACTTGGCACCAAGCCGAACGCGGTTAGCGCCGAATAACGACCGCCGACCGTTGGGTCAGCGTTGAATACTCGGTAGCCATCAACTTTCGCCGCGGCCTCCATCGCAGAGCCAGGATCAGTCACGATGACGACACGATCGGTTTTATCGATGCCAGCCTGTGTGAAGGCTTGCTCGAAGATGCGTTTTTGCGAGTCGGTCTCTACGGTTGAGCCAGATTTTGATGAGACGATGATTGCAGTTTTAGTTAGGTCGCCAGCCAGGGCCGCGCCAATCTGGTCCGCGTTCGTGGAGTCGAGCACAACCAGGTCAACCCCGGCATTTGCGCTTATAACTTCTGGGGCGAGCGATGAGCCACCCATGCCGCAGAGCACAAATCTGGTGACGCCCTTGCTTAGGAAGTCGGAGCGCAAATCTAAAATCTGCGACACCAAAACTTGCGAATCGGTGGCTGAAGTTACCCAGCCAAGGCGAATCGAGGATTCGGCCTCTGCCTCTTTACCCCAAAGCGTAAAGTCTTTGGCAGCCAACCGACTGGCTACCTTGTCGGCAACCAACTGGGGAACAAAAGTTTCCGCCGCAACCTGGCTGCGACCCGAGGTTCCTACTCTGATAGCCATTTACTTAGTGGCCTCGAGAGCATTGGCAACGGTCGCTACAAGTTCGTTCCAGGAAACGATGAACTTGTCGACACCTTCGGTTTCAAGTAGCTCGGTGACATCGGCAACCGATACGCCTGCCGCCTCAACCTGAGCCAGTACGGCTCGCGCCTCGTCGTAGTTGCCGGTGATTGAATCGGTTGGAACAACACCGTGATCAAAAACGGCTTCCATGGTCTTTTCAGGCATTGTGTTGACTAGGTCTGGGGCAACTAACTCGGTGACGTAGAGGGTGTCAGACAGGTTTGGGTCCTTGACTCCGGTTGAAGCCATCAATGGACGCTGGCGATTGGCACCGGCGGCGGCCAGGGCATCCCACTGAGAGCCCGAGAACTCCTGAACGTAAACTTCGTAGGCCAAACGTGCATTCGCCAGAGCGGCCTTGCTCTTGAGCTCAATCGCTTCCGGGCTGCCGATGGCAACCAAACGCTTGTCAATTTCGGTGTCCACGCGGGACACGAAAAATGATGCCACCGAGTGAATCTTTGAGAGGTCATGGCCCGAGGCCTTGGCCAACTCAAGCCCAGCAATGTAAGCCTTGATAACCTCACGGTAGCGCTCTAGCGAGAATATAAGTGTCACGTTGACGCTGATTCCCTCGGCGATTACGGCGGTGATGGCGGCTAAACCTGGCTTGGTCGCCGGAATCTTGATCATCACGTTTTCACGGTTGACCTTGGCAAAAAGCTCTTTGGCCTGGGCTACAGTGCCGTCGGTGTCATTTGCCAAACCTGGCTCAACCTCAATCGAAACCCTTCCGTCAAACCCGGAAGTGACTTCGTAAACCTTGGCGAAAATGTCGCAGGCATCCGCAACATCCTTGGTTGTAATTTCAAAAATGGCTTCGGTCGGTGAGACACCGGCGGCTGCAAGCTCGGCCACCTGAGCGCCGTAGGTTGTTCCGTTTGCTAGCGCGCCGGCAAAAATGGTTGGGTTGGTGGTGACGCCCGAAACTGATCTGCTTGAGATTAGGTCTGCGAGGTTTCCCGAGGTGATTCGGTCGCGAGACAGATCATCAAGCCAGATGCTGACGCCGTTTGCTGATAACTGAGCTAGGGGATTCGACATTATTATTCTTCTTTCTAAGTTTTTTTAGAGGCTTTTTAGACTGGTTTTTGCTGCGGCGACAACGGCTTCAACCGTCATACCAAACTCGCGGAACAGGGTTTTATAGTCGGCCGAGGCACCGAAGTGCTCAATCGATACGCTCTGACCGAAACCACCGATGTACTTGGACCAGCCGAGAGCCAAGCCGGCTTCAACCGAAACTCTGGCACGAACCGAAGCCGGAAGGACCGATTCGCGGTACTCGGTGCTCTGCTCATCAAACCACTCGACACAGGGTGCCGAAACCACGCGGGTGCTGATGCCTTCGGCCTCAAGGATTTCACGAGCGGAAACCGCAAGTTGAACCTCGGAGCCGGTCGCGATGATAATCAACTCTGGATTCGAGTTACCCGCATCAATGAGGGTGTAAGCACCCTTCGCCGTGTTCTCGGCAGAGGCGAATACAGCGCCGGTTGAATCGGCTTCACCGCGCTTGAAGACCGGAATGTTCTGACGGGTCAGCGCGATACCGGCAGGGCCCTGTCGGCGCTCCAGCATCGTCTTCCATGCGTAGGCAACCTCATTGGCATCGCCTGGGCGCACAACGTCGAGCCCTGGGATAGCGCGCAGGGTGGCAATCTGCTCGATTGGCTGGTGAGTTGGGCCGTCTTCACCAAGAGCGACCGAATCGTGAGTCCAAACAAATATTGAAGGAATCTGCATCAGTGCGGCCAATCGAACGGCTGGTCTCATGTAATCACTGAAGATCAGGAAGGTTCCACCGAAGGCGCGGGTGTTTCCGTGCAGCACGATGCCATTCAAAATGGCGCCCATGGCGTGTTCGCGAATTCCAAAGTGCAGCACGCGACCGTACTGGTCACCGGTCCACTCGTGGGTTGACCATTCGCTTGGAACAAAGGACTTGGCACCCTCGATGGTGGTGTTGTTGGATTCTGCGAGGTCCGCAGATCCGCCCCAAAGTTCTGGCATAACCTTGGCAATCGCGTTGATTACCTTGCCCGATGAGGCACGGGTTGAAACCTCGGTGCCGCCTTCAAAGACCGGAAGGGCCTCGGCGATGCCATCGGGGGTTGCGCCACTCACCACTCGGTCTAGCAGGTGCTTGCGCTCGGCATTTTCACTCGCCCAAGCATCAAACGAGACCTGCCAAGAGCCACGAACCTTGTCGGCTGTGACCTGGTAGCCACGAGTGTGCTCAATGACCTCTGGTGCGACATCGAATGACTTTTCAGGGTCGAATCCAACAGCAACCTTGAGCCCGGCAAGTTCCTCGGCGCCCAAAGCCGAACCGTGGATCTTTCCGGTGTTCTGCTTCTTAGGAGATGGCCAACCAATGATGGTTCTAAGTGTGATGAGGGACGGCTGGTCGGTTACCGACTTGGCAGCCTGAATTGCGTTGTAAAGCTCTTCCATGTCTTCGACATAGTTGCCGGTTTTCTTCCAGTCGACAACCTGGGTGTGCCAGCCGTATGCGCGGTAGCGAGCCGAAAGGTCTTCGGTGAAAGCGATGTTGGTGTCATCTTCGATGGATATCTGGTTGGAGTCGTAAATGACCACGAGATTTCCAAGTTTTTGGTGGCCGGCCAATGATGCCGCTTCGCTGGTGACACCCTCTTGCATGTCGCCATCGCCCGCAATCACATAGATGAAGTGATCGAAGGGGCTGGTGCCAGCCGGGGCAGCAGGGTCGAACATTCCTCGTTCGTACCTTGCGGCGTAAGCAAAGCCGGTGGCCGAGGCCAAGCCCTGACCAAGCGGACCGGTGGTGATTTCCACGCCCTTGGTGTGACCATACTCTGGGTGACCCGGAGTCAATGAGCCCCAGGTGCGCAATGCCTTCAAGTCGTCTAGCTCGAGACCGTAGCCGTGCAGGTACAACTGGTTGTAAAGGGTCAACGAGCTGTGGCCAACGCTAAGGATGAAACGGTCGCGACCCAACCAAGACTGGTCTGAAGGGTCATGGCGCATGACCTTGTTGAACAGAAGGTAAGCAACCGGTGCCAAGCTGATTGCCGTTCCAGGGTGCCCATTCCCAACTTTCTCAACGGCATCGGCCGCCAAAATACGTGCGGTGTTTACAGCTTTTGAATCGATGTCGGTCCATTGGAATGCTGACAAGACAGCTCCTGTTCTTTGTTTACGGCTAAAGAGTGTTTTCTTTGTCGGTTAGGCTTCGTCGCCTGAAAGACACGGATTAGAGCTCTTCTCTTGGAACGCACAAGAGGGCAAATCCGTTCCTTAAAAGTCTATACCCGTTGGATATTCGAAACCACGGAATAAGCCGGAGTGTTGTTGATTTAGACTTAAGGAAATGAAATCAGAAACCCCCTCTCTTGCCACGCCACCGAAGAGTGGCCCCCTTGGAAAAGCCAAGGCTTACTTGGCGCTAACCAAACCTCGCGTCATTGAACTGCTGCTGATAACCACGGTTCCAACGATGATTCTGGCTCAACAGGGACTTCCAAACCTATGGTTGGTCTTGGCAACCCTAGTTGGTGGCGCGCTCAGCGCCGGGTCTGCCAACGCCTTTAACTGCTACATCGATGCCGACATAGATAAGTTGATGGGTCGAACTCAGGGTCGACCGCTGGTTACCGGTGAACTATCCCCGCGCGAGGCCTACGTATTTTCTTGGGCTATCGGAATCGCTTCGGTGCTGTGGCTTGGGCTTCTGGTTAACTGGGTGGCTGCCGCACTGTCGGTTGCTGCCATCTTGTTTTACGTCTTCATCTACACGCTGCTCTTGAAGCGCCGCACCCCACAAAACATTGTCTGGGGTGGGGCGGCCGGTGCCATGCCCGTGCTGATTGGTTGGGCGGCCGTGACCGGCCAAGTCAGTATTTCCGCTTGGATTCTGTTTCTCATCATCTTCTTGTGGACCCCGCCGCACTATTGGCCGCTATCCATGCGTTATAAGCAGGATTATGCCGATGCTGGAGTGCCGATGCTTCCAGTCGTACGAGGCCCAAAAGTGGTCGCGATTCAGATCATTCTTTATGCTTGGGCGCTTTTCGCTTCA
>CAZLWT010000071.1:0-7032 GCA_964563325.1 uncultured Rhodoluna sp.
GTCGGCTGAGTGTTGCCGCACTGCACGCTGGGCGCTTCAGAGCCGCCGGAATCAACGAGGTCGCCGATCTTGGTTGCGGCATTGGGGCAGAAGCCCTGGCACTCGCCAGCCTAGACATCGGGGTCAAAGCCTTTGAGCTAGATGAGGTGACAGCTGCCATTGCCGCCTATAACCTGGCGCCATTCGAACACGCCTCGGTGGCCCAAGTCGATGTGACGACTCTTGATCTCAGCCAGTTCGAAGCGCTCTTCTTTGACCCTGCCAGACGCGAACTCAATGGGGCAGCCCGCGAACGCGCCGTGCGAAAGTTTGACCCAGAAAGTTTTAGCCCAAACTTTGACTTCGTGATGAACGCAGCCAAAACAAAACCAACCGGAGTGAAACTCGGGCCGGGGCACCCGCACGATGAGATCCCTGACGAGGCCGAAGCTCAATGGGTTTCGGTGGGCGGTGACCTAGTCGAACTAGGGCTTTGGTTCGGAAAACTGGCTAGGCCCGGAATCAAAAGGGCCGCCCTGCTTGTCACGCCAACCGGCAAACACGAGATAAGTAGCGCAACCGGCGAGCGCCTCGACGCCGATCTTGGTGAGTTGCAAGAGTTCGTTTACGAGCCAGACAAAGCCGTGATTCGCTCGCATCTGCTTGGCGAACTGGCCCAGTCGATTGACGCGAAAATCTTTAGCCCCGAAATCGCCTACCTGACCAGTTCACAGAAAATCGATTCCCCTTGGCTTCGAGGGTATCGAGTGCTGGACAACTTGGTTTTTGATCGGAAGAAACTCAAGGCCTACCTGCGCGAGCGTGGCATCGGGATTCTGGAAATCAAGAAGCGCGGGTCCGACATTACCCCCGAACAGTTGCGCAAAGAACTTGCACCAAAAGGAAAAGGCGCCGCCACCCTGATCGTAACCAGGGTGGGCGACGCCCATCGAGTGCTTATAGCTGAGCCGTTTTAAAGCCTCTGCATCAGCCTAGAACTCGAACTTTAGTTCTGAACCGGTGCAGGAACTGGCATGTTGGTTGGGTTTGGCATCACTCCACCATCAACCGGAGGCAGCTGACCCTGACCCTGGTCGCCAGGACCCATGTGTCCGTGACCGAATTGTCCCTGGCCCAGTTGTCCCTGGCCCATTCCGTTGCCGTCAACATCATTGCCGCCCTGCATGTGACCGAAACCATTCATCTGGTCGTCCTGGCCAAACTGACCCTGACCGAAGTGACCCTGACCCATGCCGTCGCCGATGTGCACTCCACGCATGCGCAGAACCGCGCCGGCGATGCTTGCTACCACGAAGAAACCAATGCCGGCATAACCGACAACGAGACCGGCGATGGCAAGGCCACGACCGCGCTCTTCGGTTCGCTTCAACTGCGACAGCGCAACGTGACCGGTGATGATACCGGCTACCGCACCGAAGCCGGTGACTGCGGTGGCGAGCGAAACAACCGCGAGGGTGTTCAAGTTGGTTAGGTCTATTGAGCGCTTCTTTTTCGGTGCTTCAACTACGTATTCGGTTTTTGCTTCGGCCGGGGTGGCCTTGCTGTCTTTGTCTGCCATTTGGTCTCCTTCTTTTGGCGTAACTTGATTTGACCAGCCGAGTCTGAGAGCCAACTGAAGTCCGCCACTCATAACGGTTGTCTTCAGAAATCTCTCAGACTAGTAAAGAGTTTGCACGGTGGTGACCGGCAAGGTTGAGTCAGCGCCAAAACTCAAGGCCGACGGCAGCCGCCCAGCCATAACAAGTTGCGCACCGAGCGCCGCAATCATCGCACCATTATCGGTGCACAAACTAAGCGCCGGAATGCGCAGCTCGATGCCGTTGGCCGCGCAGCGCTGCTCGGCAACCTGGCGCAAACGAGCATTGGCGATCACACCGCCACCGAGCAGCAAGCGCGGCACCCCGTGATCAAGGCAGGCGGCAACCGCCTTAGAAACCAAAACATCGACGACTGCCTCGCGAAAACTCGCGGCAACGTCGGGAATCGAAACCTCATCGCCTCGGTCGACGGCAGCCTCAACCCAGCGAGCCACCGCGGTCTTCAAACCGCTAAAGCTGAAGTTGTAGCGATTCTTCTCCATGTCCTTTGGCAACATCAAACCGCGCGGGAACCGAATCGCCTTCGGGTCACCTTCGGCGGCAACCCGATCTATTTCCGGCCCACCCGGGTAAGCCAACCCAAGCAAACGAGCCACCTTATCGAAAGCCTCGCCGGCCGCATCGTCAATGGTTTCACCCAATAACTCGACATCATCCAAAAGGTCCCGCACCAAAAGCAGCGAGGTGTGACCTCCGCTGACCAGAAGAGCGATCGTCGGAGTCTCAAGTTGACCCCGCTCAAGAATGTCAACGCCAACGTGCCCAACCAAGTGGTTCACCGCATAAATCGGTTTATCCAACGCCACAGCCAAAGCCTTAGCGGCACCAACCCCCACCATTAACGCCCCAGCCAAACCAGGACCATTGGCAACGGCGATGGCGTCAATCTCATCCATCGTAATTTTTGCCTCGGCCAAAGCCTTGGCCAAAGTTGGCTTCAAAGCCTCAAGATGGGCGCGGGCCGCAACCTCAGGAACCACACCCCCGAAACGCACGTGCTCGAGCATTGAACTTGAGATCACATTGGCCAAAAGCCTGCCGCCGCGCACAATGCCAATCCCGGTTTCGTCACAGGAAGTCTCGATGCCCAAAACCAAAGGTTCTGGCCTGGATAACTCGGCGTCGCTCAAACCCAAGTTCAAGCGCATGACCAAGGCGTCAACACCATCTGGCCGATAGTAGTTTTTGCGCAGGTCAATCTGCTCAAAACCCAGCGAAGCGTAAAGACCCTGCGCCACCGGGTTATCGGCGCGCACCTCAAGAAATAGTTCGCTGGCGCCCAAGCGTCTGGCCTCGACAATCAGCATTTTCATAAGCCGCCGGCCAAGACCCAGCCCGCGACACTCGGCCGAAACCGCGATGGTTTGAATGTCGGCCTGCGCACTGCCTGGCAACTTACTAAGCCCGGCATAGCCAACCAAAACACCGTCGCGCTCGGCCACCAAATAAAACGTGTGGTGCGCCGTGAGTTCAAGATGCATGTTGCTCATCGACCAAGCCTCAGTTGTGAAGCTGGAATGCTCAAGTTTCATCACGGCGTCAAGATCGGTTTCCAGGGCAGGTCTAACCGCAAATGGCTCGGTCATCAGCTCACCCGCTTGCCAAAAAACTGAGTCGACTTGGGCATGGTCGCATCGGGGGCCCGCAAATACAACGGCTTCAAATCGCTGTCAGTCAAGCCGTCCAAAAGATGAGCCTCGGCAACCAAAGCCAAACTTGAAGCACGAAGCGGCAGATCGGTCAAATGCGGTTCAAGCCCACGGGCCTCAAGTTCGGCGGCCAAATCGGCCGGCTTCGAAACCGCTGGGCCAACCAGGCATAGCGGCGCCCCGTGCTTCGACAGCCCCGAATACAAGGCCCAGTAAACCTCGCTGCGGCGAGCATCGGCTGTCACCAAAAGTGGCTTATCTTGAGACACCGCATGGCCTGAGGCGGCAAGTGCGCGAAGCGCATCCATCGCAATCGCATCTAGGCTGACAACGCCCAAAGCCGGCACAGCCAGGGCCTCGCTAAACATAACGGCAGCCGCTAAGCCCACCCGAAGCCCAGTGTAGGGCGCGGGGCCACGCCCAACCACAACGCGGTTGACTTGACCTGGGCTGATTGCGGCCTCGGCCAAAACCTGCGCGATGGCAACGCCGATGGTTTCGGCATGCTTCATGTTGTTGGCAACCTCACAGCTGGCAATAATCTTGTCGCCTTGCAAAAGCGCGATGGATGTCCCCGCCGAAGTGTCCATTGCCAAAGTCCAACCGGTCAAAACTTCACCGTGGCCCAACGAGAACCAAAACCGGTGATGCGAACCCGCCTGGCTTCAGTGGCCACCCCGGTTTCGCTGTCACGAGTGTGGTCACGGTCGATTTCAATTTCGAGCCAATCCTGAGCCAAACCCTCGGTCAAACCTTTGCCCCACTCGACCAGGGTGATTGAGTTGGGGAAGTCGATATCCAAATCATCGAGCTCGGCGGCCGAACCCAATCTATAAGCGTCTACGTGCACCAAAACCGTGTCATTATTTTGCAACCGGTGAGTTCTGGCGATCACAAAGGTCGGGCTTGAGACCGTGCCGATTGCCTCAAGGCCTTCGCCGATGCCTCGGCTCAAGGTGGTCTTGCCGGCGCCCAACAATCCGGTGAGTAAAACCAGGTCACCCGACCTAAAAGATTTGGCCAACTTCAAACCCAAATCATGCATTTCTTCTGCGGTTTCAATTTGCAGTTCGGCAATCAACTGACCGTTCAATCCATCGCCTTTTGGTTCAGATAACGACGCTTGAAGCGCCCGCCCATGCGAGTGACAATCTCATAGTTGATGGTGTCCCCGGCCCGAGCCAACTCGTCAACCGTTGGCCCAAGCTCTGGATTTGACCCAAACAAAATGACCTGGTCCCCAAGTTTTACCTCGTCATCGCCCACGTCAATCACGAACTGGTCCATGGCGATTCTTGAGGTGATTCGATAGCGCTTGCCGTTCACCGCAACCTCGGCCCAGACGCTGGCGTCGCGCGGCAGACCCTCAGCGTAACCGACGGGCACCAACGCCAGCGTGGTTTCGCTTGAGGTGCGGTGCAGGTATCCATAGCTGACACCCTCACCGGCGGCCACCCGTTTGGTTTGCACCACAACCGAGGTTGCGGTCATTGCGGGAACCAAGCCGTATTCGGCCGAACTGTGCTCGGCGAAAGGCGAAAGCCCATAGATGGCAACTCCCAAACGCACCATCTCGTAGTGCGCCTGCGGGTAGTTCAGCGAGCCGTCCGAGGCGGTCAGGTGTCGCATTTCAAAATCTAGGCCAAGGTCTTTGGCCTCGGAAACGGCGTGTTCGAAGCGAACAATCTGCGCGAGGTCATCGGCTTCTGAGGTGCTCGAAAGGTGACTGAAGACGGCCACGGTTTTGACAAGCCCCAACTCGGCAAAGGCGCGGGCTGCGGTCACCAACTGCGGCCAATCGGCAAGACTCGCGCCATTTCGACCGAGGCCGGTGTCAACTTTCAGGTGCAGCCTGGCTTGAGCGTTGCCGGCTTTTGCCGCCTTAGCCACCCGGTTTAGTTGTTCAACGGTTGCAATGCCAAGGTCGATATCGGCGTCAACCGCGGCCTCGAAATTTTCGTTTGGGTCATGCAGCCAGGCCAAGATTGGCGACTCGATGCCGGCAGCGCGCAGTTGCAGCGCCTCGTCAATGTCGGCGACCCCGAAGAAATCCACGACGCCGTCAAGGTGTTCGGCCACCGGCAGCATGCCGTGCCCATAGGCGTTCGCTTTCACAACCACCATGACCTTTGCGCCAGACACCTTGGCGCGCATGGTTTCTAGGTTTTGCGAGATTGCCCCAAGATCAATCCACAGGTCGCGCATTAGTTGACCCCCTCGGCCACAACCATCGCGCAGGCCATCCCACCGTCGTGGGTGATTGAAAGGTGCAGCGCGTTGATGCCAGCGGCTGTCAGAATCTTTGCTACCCCACCAGAAGCGGCGATGGATGGTTTGCCAAGCGCATCCTTGGCAATCACAACCTCATGCCAGCGCATGCCTCGCGGGTCGCCAACTGCTTTGATGAAGGCTTCTTTGGCGGCGAACCTGCCGGCCAGCGATCGGCCGGTGCCCGAGCGTTCGGTTTCGGCAAATAGTCGTTCCAGCAGGCGCGGTGTTTTGGCGAGGCTGCGCTCAAATCGGGCAACGTCGACCAGGTCGACCCCGATGCCGATTATGTGCGCACGCTCGGTCATGCTGTTATTCCACCGTGACCGATTTGGCTAGGTTTCTTGGTTGATCAACATCTAGGCCTTTGGCGGTTGAAAGCTCGAGAGCAAATACCTGCAGCGGAATGACCGCGAGGATTGGCGCAAACATTGATGCACTTCGCGGAATGTAAATCACGTGTTCGGCATAGTCGCTGACCGCGGTGTCACCCTCTTCGGCGATTGCGATGACCTTGGCACCGCGAGCGCGGATTTCTTGAATGTTTGAAATCACCTTGGGTTGCAAAGTTTCGGCGTCCCTTGGGCTTGGCACGATGACGATGACCGGTTGGCCCTCTTCGATAAGTGCGATCGGGCCATGCTTTAGTTCACCGGCGGCAAAACCCTCGGCGTGAATGTAGGCCAGCTCCTTGAGTTTTAGAGCACCTTCCATGGCAACCGGGAAGCCAACGTTGCGGCCAAGAAACAGCACCGACTTGGCGTTAGACATTTCGCGGCCAAGAGCCCGAACCTCATCCAAGTTGTCGAGCACTCTGGTGACTCGAGCCGGCATCTTTAGCAACTCTTTGCCAAAGGCGGAAAGCTGAATGGCTGGCAGGGTTTGGCGCACCTGAGCCAGGAAGAGTGCAAGCAGGTAGCCGGCGGTCATTTGCGCGGTCAGGGCTTTGGTTGAGGCAACCGCAACCTCCGGGCCAGCGTGAGTGTAGATGACGGCATCAGATTCGCGAGCCAGGGTTGCCCCCTGGGTGTTGCAAATGGCAAGCACGCGAGCACCCTTGTCTTTTGCGAAGCGTGTGGCCATGAGGGTATCCATCGTTTCGCCGGATTGGCTGATGGCAACAATCAGGGTGTTGCGGGTCAGAATCGGGTCGCGGTATCTGAACTCGTGTGAGAGTTCAACCTGCACCGGCACGCGAGCCCACTTCTCGATCGCATACTTGGCGATGTCGCCGGCATAACTTGCCGTGCCACAGGCCACGATGATGATGCGCTCGAGCGAGCGGATTGCGGTTTCGTCAAGCCCATCGATTTCTTCGAGGGTGACTAATCCGTTGGAGTCGAGTCGACCCATCAGGGTGTCGGCGACGGCCTGGGGTTGGTCGGCGATTTCTTTGGCCATGAAACTTGACCAGCCACCCTTGCTGGCTGCCGAGGCATCCCAGTCAACCGTGAACTCTTCTGAGACTACCGGCTTGCCGTCAAAGGTTCTAACATCAATGCTGTCGGCTCGCACAA
>CAZLWT010000072.1:0-2521 GCA_964563325.1 uncultured Rhodoluna sp.
GCCATAGCCGATAGCTGTGATGTAGTTCAAAAGCGCATCGAACCAAACATAGGTGATGTGCGAATCGTCCCAGGGAATGTCGATGCCCCAGTCGAACTTCTCTTTCGAGCGTGAAATTGACAGGTCGTCTAGGCCGCGACGCACGAAGGAAATGACCTCGTTGCGGGCCGATTCCGGCTGAATGAACTTTGGGTGCTCGGCAAAGTAGTCAAGCAGTGGCTGGGTGAACTCGCTCAGCTTGAAAAAGTAGTTGGTCTCTTGCAGGCGCTCGACCGGCTTTGAGTGAATGGCGCAGACCTGCTGCCCAGCAAACTCAGCGCTGCCATCGATTAGGTCGCCATCGGTTTTGTACTCTTCGCAACCAACGCAGTAGTTGCCCTCATAAGACCCGCGGTAAATAAAACCGGTGTCGTAAAGGTGCTGCAGAAACTTTTGAACGTTGCGCTCATGGCGAGGCTCGGTGGTGCGAATGAAGTCTTGGTTTTTGATGTCGATGGTTTCAAGCAGCGGCAACCAGGATTCGGCAACCAGTTTGTCGGCCCACTCTTGAGCGGTGACCTTATTGGCGGCGGCGGTGCGCAGAATCTTTTCGCCGTGCTCATCGGTGCCGGTTAGCAGGTAAGCCTGCTCGCCACGCTGGGCATGCCAACGGTTCAGCACGTCGGCAGCGACCTCGGTGTAGGCATGGCCGATGTGCGGTGCATCGTTCACATAAAAAATAGGGGTGGTCACATAAAAAGACTGACCTGACTTGGTTGGCATGGTTTCTATCTTAACTTACGAGCCTCAAGCACTAGTTGATAAAGCTCGCTCTTGCTGACCCCAAAACTCTCGGCAAGTTCGGCAACCGCGGCTTTCAAACCAATCCCCGATTCGGCGAGCGCGATGGCTGGATCAACCAGATCGGCGGCGACCTTCGCGGTTTTTGAAGCCCCGGCAATCACCAGCACCATTTCGCCCTTTGGTTCAACCTTCGCCCATTCGGCCAGTTCACTAAGCGGCCCGCGCATGGTTTGCTCAAACTTCTTGGTCAGTTCGCGAGACAGCGAAGCCAAGCGGTCAGCCCCAAGCACCGATGCGGCATCCTGCAAAGACTCGGCCAGCCGATGCGGTGACTCAAAGAAAATCATGGTGCGGGTCTCGCTTCTAAGGCCGTCGAAGGTCTTTCTACGATCCCCCGACTTGCGCGGCAAGAACCCCTCGAAACTGAAGCGATCGGTTGGAAGGCCAGATACCGCGAGCGCCGCCAACACCGCCGATGGCCCAGGAATCACGCGAACCTCAACACCGGCGGCTACCGCTGCGCGCACCAACTCGAAGCCCGGGTCACTCACGGTTGGCATTCCGGCGTCGCTGACCACGAGCACGTCGTTATCAATCGCGATTTCAATGATCTGACCGAGGCGTTCGGTTTCGTTGTGCTCGTGCAGGCTGAACAACCTTGCCGCCAACTTGATGCCAAGCGCGTTGGCTAGGTGCAGCAGGTTGCGGGTGTCTTCGGCGCAGATGAACTTGCTCGATTGCAGCGCCTCGATCAGTCGCGGTGAAGCATCTGAAAGGTTACCGATTGGCGTCGCCGCAATTATTAGCACGTTCTATTCTCGCAAAGTAGCATCTAACTGTGATTGCAAAACTCAGTGCAATGTTGAATAACCCTCGGGTTCGACAACTTTTTGAAAGACTTGGCCCATTGGCTGTCATTTTGCTGGCGGCTATTGCTCGGTTTTATAACTTGGGATACCCCCGCGCACTGGTCTTTGACGAAACCTACTATGTCAAGGATGCCTGGACCCTCAGCCATCTGGGTTATGAGAGCGTTTGGGTGGCCGAGAACGCCAAGTTTGAAGCGGGCGACGTTTCGGGGTTCAATCAGATTGCAAGTTTTGTGGTGCACCCGCCCCTTGGAAAATGGTTGATTGCCCTTGGGATGAACCTATTTGGTGCCGAACACGCTTTTTCTTGGCGGGTATCCACCGCGGTGTTTGGGGTCTTGGCGGTTGCCCTGCTGATGTTGGTTGCCAAGCGATTGCTGAAGTCGACGCTTTGGGCGGTGGTGGCCGGGCTGCTTTTTGCCATCGATGGCCACGCGATAGTTTTGGCACGCACCGGGCTGCTAGACAACTTCCTGATGTTCTTTGTTTTACTGGCCTTCTATTTCTTGCTTCGAGATAAGGCTCAGGTCACGGCAGATTTGACCAGACGCAGCGAGGCCGATCCGCGATTCAACGGCGTGATTTGGCGAAGGCCATGGCTTTTGGCGATGGGGATTGCCCTTGGTGCAGCCTGCGGCGTCAAGTGGTCGGGCATCTATTTCATCGCGGTTTTTGGGCTCTATGTGGTGATCAGCGAAACCCTGACCAGGCGTCGCCTACACCAGCCGGATTGGGCTTTGGCCGGGCTAACCGGTCAGAGCCTGGTCACCTTTTTCATTTTGGTACCGGTCAGCTTTTTTAGCTATCTGAGCACCTGGACCGGCTGGCTGATCACCAAGGGCGGCTATGACCGCAACTGGGCCGATGAG
>CAZLWT010000072.1:2621-6939 GCA_964563325.1 uncultured Rhodoluna sp.
AATCCCCTGATTTGGTGGGGTGCGGCAACCGCACTTTTATATTTGGTCTATTTATGGTTGCGCAGTCGTGATGGCACGATTGGCCTGATTCTTTTGGGCATCGTAGCCGGCTACCTTCCCTGGATGATGTACCTCAACCGCACGGTCTTCCAGTTTTACGCCATCGCTTTTGAACCGTGGTTGATCCTCGCCCTGGTTTACGCTCTGCAGCGATACCTGCGGCTGCAACGAGGCTTTTATTGGTGGCGCGCGGCCAGACAAATCTCCTTTGGTCTTGGCGCCGCGGTTGCCGTGAGCGCATTTTATTACCCCATCTGGACCGCCATTTCGGTGCCCTATTGGTTCTGGTTGATTCACATGTGGTTGCCTAGCTGGATTTAGCCGTGGCACTCGATTAGCCAGCCCAACTGACGGGTAGGCTTAGCACAATGGGCACTTATACAAAGCTGTGGCGCACTCCCGGAGTTGCTCGCATCATCAGTTCGCAACTTATGGCCCGCTTCCCTTTTGGCATGATGAGCCTTGGCTTTGTGATGCATATCGAACACGTTCACCACTCCTACGCCATCGCCGGCATCGCACTCGGCGCCGAAACCGTTGGGGCGGCAATATCTGGCCCGCTGCTTGGCCGTAACCTCAGTCGCTTCGGGGTCAGGCGACTAATCGCCGTCACAACTGTGCTGAGCTCGGCTGCTATCGCGGCAATTGGCCTCAGCACCGCGCCGCCAATAGTCATGATTTTGCTTGCCCTGGTGGTTGGGCTCACCTCTCCCCCGATTCAGTCGGCAGTGCGCACCATTTATCCAACGTTGGTAAAAAAACGCGACATGAGCCTGCTGTTTAGCCTTGACGCCGCGCTGCAAGAGTTGATTTGGGTCATCGGCCCGGTGCTGGCAACCGTGCTAGCCGCTCAGGTGAGCACCTCGTTTGGGCTTCTGGTGATGGCCGTTTTGCAACTCATCGGCTCGGCTTGGTTTTTGGCCAACCCCGAGGTTGGAACGATCGATATTCCGGCCTCTTCGCGACGCATGGGTGGCGTGCTAAAAAACAAGATTGTGCTGGCCAACGTGATTTTGGGGCTGCTGCTGGTCGGAAGCTTCGCCGGGGTCGAGGTTGGCACCGTCGGTCTGCTTGACAAGGCAACCGCTGGGCTAGTTATTTCGGCGCTGTCGGTTGGGTCGCTAATCGGCGGTTTCTCGCTTGGCAAGCGCGCCAAAACCAAATGGGCGCTCACCAAGTTTTCAATCATTATTCTCTTTGGATACTCGCTTGCCTTCCTGATGCCAAGCAACCCGCTCTGGCTTGCGGCTTGCTGGTTCATCGCCGGCATCGGCATTGCGCCGGCCCTTGGAACCCTTGGCGCGGTAATCTCATACGCTCTCAAGATGGACGAAACCGCCGAGGCCTTCGGATGGGTGAACACCGGTCAACTTATTGGCTACTCGGCTGGTGCGGCACTTGCCGGAGTTGCCATCGACACCATATCGGCCGAGTCAAGTTTTTGGATAGCAATCGTGTTTGGGGCCGCCACGATTTTGGTTGCCGTCATGTCTTCTAGCATCACCCCAGCACTTGGCAAGATGCACCCCGAAACCGCACCGATCAAGATTCTCGCCGAACCGGAAGCAGAGTAAGCATGGCAGTTTATGCAGTCAACTATTTTTATGTGGCACCCGAGGAAGAGCTTGCCATGGTGCGCCCAAGCCATCGCGCCTGGTTGGTTGAACAGTTGGAAGCCGGCAAACTTTTGGCAAGCGGGCCGATGGTTGATCGCTCTGGCGCCTTGCTCATCGTCAAGGCAGATTCACTTGCCGAGGTTGCGACGCTTTTAGATCAGGACCCGTTTGACATCGCCGGATTCATCGGCGAGCGCGACATCGTTGAATGGAACCCAGTCTTCGGGCCGTGGTCAAATGACTAATCAGACGCCAAACCTCACGCTCAATAACGGGCAGCTCATTCCGCAACGTGGCCTCGGGGTTTATAAGGTCAACCAAAACATTGCGCTGAACCTGACCATGATGGCAATCGACGGTGGCTATCGCCGAGTCGACACCGCGGCTCTGTACGACAACGAGCCAGAGGTTGGCGCGGCCATTCGCAAAAGTGGCCTGCCCCGTGAAGAGCTCTTTGTGACCACCAAAATCTGGAATGACCGCCAAGGCTACCCAGAAGCCCTTGAGGCCATTGACGAGAGCCTCAGCCGGCTAAACATCGGTTATCTAGACATGCTGCTGATTCACTGGCCGGCGCCAAAGCGTGGCAAGTTCATCGAAACCTGGCGGGCCTTCGAAGAGGTGCTCGAAACCGGCAAGGTGCGTGGCATCGGGGTTTCAAACTTCAACCAAGAGCACCTCGAAGCCCTGCTTGAAAAAGCCAATGTCGTGCCGGCCATCAATCAGGTCGAGCTAAACCCCGGTTTTCAACAACCCGAGCTGCGCGCCTTTCATGCCAGCAAGGGCATTCAGACCGAGGCCTGGGCCCCACTGGCTCGAGGCCGCATGATGACCGACCCAACACTCGAGGCAATCGCCGCCACCCATGGCAAGAGCGTGGCGCAAGTGATGCTGCGCTGGCACATCCAAGTTGGAAATTTGGTTATTCCAAAAACCTCCAACCCCGACCGCCTCGCCGAAAACATCGACATCTTTGACTTCGCACTAAGTGAGCCCGACATGCATGCCATTACGGGCCTCGACACTGGTGTGCGCAGTGGCGGAGACCCAAACGAAACCAACTGACCCAATCTTTAGCGAAAGGCCCAACATGCGCGTTCTAATCTCAGGAGCCACCGGACTCGTCGGCACCGAGCTAATCAAACAACTAAAAGAGCAAGGTCACGAACCGGTTCGTCTGGTGCGAAGGGCTGCCACCGCGGCCGACGAAATCTCATGGAACCCGGCCAGCGGTTCACTGCCCCTAAACGCGATGGATAACATCGATGCCGTCGTAAATCTCGGTGGCGCAACCACCGGCAAGATCCCCTGGACCAAGGCCTATAAGCAAGAGATCATCAACTCGCGCCTCGACTCGACCCGAACCCTGGTCGATGCCATGCGGATCGCAACGGTGAAGCCAAAGGTTTTTGTTTCCGGCTCGGCCTCTGGAATCTATGGCGATCGCGGCGAAGAACTACTGACCGAAGAATCGAGCAAAGGCACCGGATTCTTGAGTGACCTGGCTTTTCAGTGGGAACAAGAAGCGCTCAAAGCGCCAAAAGAGGTTCGAGTCGTCTTGGTGCGAACCACGATGGTGATGTCAAGAACCCTCGGCGCACTAGGCCGCCTGTTGCCACTTATCAAGCTCGGCGTTGGCGGAGCCCTAGGTTCGGGCAAACAGTGGTGGGCCTGGATCAGCCTGCCAGATGAGGCTGCCGCCATCATCCATCTGATAAAAACTGAAACGGCTCGCGGAGCCTACAACTTGACGGCACCCGAGCCAGCCACCTGCGGCGAGATTGTGCACGCGCTAGGTGTCGAACTGAAGCGACCAACCATCTTGAAGGTGCCCGAGTTTGCGCTGCGCCTAGTGCTTGGCGAAGCCGCAGTTGAACTGCTGCTTTGCAGCCAAAAGATGACTGCTGACAAACTGCTTGCTACCGGCTTCAAGTTTCAGCACCCGACGCTGAAGGAATCAGCCAGCTGGGTTATCAACCGCTAAAGACTCAGCGTTCAACCGCGTTGGTCGACGAACTGGTTCTCGAGGCCTTCACGTAGCCGAGCTTGGTTGCCGTGATGGTCACGCAAATTGTTGCCCCACGTTGCGCCGAGGTAGCAGTAAATGTCGCACTCGTAGCCCCAGGAATGGCCGTTCCCCAGCGCTTCCACTGGTAGCTCAGAGTCACACCCGAATCCCAGGTTCCGGGGTTCGCGGTTAACACGCTACCGACCTTCGCTTTGCCCGAGATGGTTGGGGTTGGTTGCTTCGACATTTGAGCCGCTCGAACCGGCGATCTGGTCGCACTGGTTTTCGACACCGCAAGGTAGCCGGGCTTACTGCCAGTCAGGGTCAGTGTTATTGATTGACCAAAGTCGCCCCCAACTAGCGCGTAGCTTCGACTCGTAGCGCCAGCGATTGCCGCGCCGCCACGGTTCCACTGGTAGGCAAAACTAACGCCGGAATCCCACTGGTTAGTGTTGGCAGTTAGCGTGTTCCCGACCACAAAATCACCCAGGATGTTTGGGCTAGATGAAGCTCGCAGTTTCTGCAGAACCCCAACTCGAGCCGTCGCCGCACTTATTTTGGTCACCGAGGTGTAGCCGAGTTTAGATCGGAAGAGCACACGTCTGAACTCCAGTCACGAATTCGTACCTCGTAT
>CAZLWT010000073.1:0-6904 GCA_964563325.1 uncultured Rhodoluna sp.
GAGATTTTTGCCCGAGCAGGTTGAGGATGTCGGCCCAGGAATCGCGGAACTGCACGGTGTCAATGGTTCCGGTGAAAGCCGCGGGAACCTGAACGATTGGCTCAGTTTTTGGCATGGTCTCGGCTGCAGCGATGGGTGCCACGGCCTTCATTGGCGCAGCTTCGACAACGGGCACGGCCTGCGAAACCGCAGACGGTGCTGAGACGGCTGGCGCTTGAGCCGCTGGCGCTGGGGTGGTTGGTGCTGAAGCGTTTGGCGTTGCCACACCGATGCGACGCTCTAGGCGTTCAAGTCTCGCAAGTGACCCGACTTCCGCCTTGTCGCTGGCCGGCACCAAAACCTTGGCGCACATCAGCTCGAGGTGAAGCCTCGGACTGGTTGCCCCCGACATTTCGGTGAGTGAACGATTGACGATGTTGGCGGCGTGGGTCAGTTCGGCCATTCCAAAGTTGACCGCCTGCTGACGCATTTTCTCTAGTTCGTCATCGGCGATTCCTCGCAGCACGGCCTTTGCTCCGTCGCCAACCGAAAGCACAATGATCAAATCGCGCAGGTGCTCTAGCAAATCTTCAACAAAGCGCCGTGGGTCTTGGCCGGTTTGAATGACCTTGTCAATGCTGGCAAAAACTGAGGCGGCATCGCCGACGGCAAAAGCGTCAACGACCGCATCCATGAGACTGGCATGGGTGTAGCCCAAAAGTGCGGCGGCTCGATCGTATTCAACCTTGCCGTTTTCAGACCCGGCAATCAGTTGGTCGAGCAGCGAAAGCGAGTCTCGAACCGATCCCCCGCCAGAGCGAACGACTAGGGATAGCACGCCAGCGGCCACCTCAACTTTTTCGCTCTCGCAAAGCTGTTCAAGGTATTCGAGCATTTGAGCCGGCGGAACCAAACGGAACGGGTAGTGGTGGGTGCGCGAACGAATCGTGCCGATCACCTTGTCCGGTTCGGTGGTCGCAAAGATGAACTTGATGTGGGCAGGTGGTTCTTCCACAATCTTTAGTAGCGCGTTGAAGCCTTGGGTGGTGACCATATGCGCCTCATCCAAGATGAAAATTTTGAACCTGTCACGGGCCGGGGCAAACACGGCACGCTCTCGCAACTCGCGGGCGTCATCTACACCGTTATGACTGGCCGCATCGATTTCGACCACGTCGAGCGAGCCACCACCGTCACGCGATAACTCGATGCAACTTGGGCATTTGCCACATGGTGTATCGGTTGGGCCCTCGGCGCAGTTTAGGCAGCGAGCCAGGATGCGAGCCGAGGTGGTCTTGCCGCAACCGCGCGGCCCCGAGAACAAATAGGCGTGGTTCACTCGGTCGGTGCGCAAGGCCGTCATTAGGGGCGCGGTGACTTGGCTTTGACCGATAAGTTCGGCAAAGGTTTCAGGCCGATAACGGCGATATAGAGCGGTAACCACGCTTTGAGCCTACCCTTCGGCGCTGACAAAATTTATTGCATTCACCGCTTGGCGAACTCAAAAATAAAAGACTCCCCGCACACCCGCCAGAGCCCAGTTACCCTTGCTATCTTTCGATCCTGGGGGAATTGGCCGAGGTGACGCCGCACGGGGAGTCCGTTGCAATTCTAAACGATGGATGTCGGCCGCGCGACAGAAACTATTGGGCTGGCAAAACTCCAATATCAGCCTGCGAATAATGAGAGAATTGCAGTACACAACGCAGTGGACCCCAAACCCCAAAAATTAGCAATCGAGGACGTGTCTTTTGACTGAACTGCAAACCGCCCAGGCCAATATCGGAGTCGTTGGACTCGCCGTAATGGGTTCAAACCTTGCCCGCAACTTGGCAAGCCGCGAGGGCAACCGCGTTGCCGTTTATAACCGCTCACCAGAGCGCACCGATTTACTCATCAGCGAGCACCCAGAAGCAAACTTTATTGCCAGCACCACAATCGATGATTTTGTTGCATCGCTAACCAAGCCAAGAACCGCCATCATCATGGTTCAGGCCGGTAAAGGCACCGACGCCGTTATCTCACAACTTGCCGAGCGCTTCGAGCCGGGCGACATCATCGTTGATGGCGGAAACGCTTTGTTCACCGACACCCTGCGTCGCGAAAAAGACGTCAGCGCCAAGGGCATCCACTTTGTTGGTGCCGGTATTTCCGGTGGTGAAGAAGGTGCCCTAAAGGGCCCAAGCATCATGCCGGGTGGATCAGCCGAGTCCTACAAGACTCTCGGGCCAATTCTTTCATCCATCGCCGCTATTGCCGAGGGCGAGCCTTGTGTCACCCACGTTGGCACCGATGGCGCGGGGCACTTTGTAAAGATGATCCACAACGGCATCGAATACGCCGACATGCAGCTGATCGCCGAAGCGTATGACATTTTGCGTCACGCCGGTGGCTTCACTCCTGCCGACATTGCAGACATTTTCACCGAGTGGAACAAGGGCGAGCTCGAGTCATTCCTGATCGAAATCACCGCCGAAATCTTGAAGCAGGTCGATGCCAAAACAGGCAAGCCGTTCGTTGACGTCGTGCTCGATCAGGCCGGCTCAAAGGGCACCGGAGTTTGGACAGTCCAGACCGCACTGAACCTTGGCACCCCGGTTTCGGGAATCGCCGAGGCAGTATTCGCTCGCTCGCTTTCATCTCAGGCCGAGCAGCGCTCAGGTGCCGGAAACCTAGCCGCCTCAACCAAGCAGTGGCCAATCGCCGACCGCGACGCCTTCGTTGAAGACGTTCGCCGCGAACTTTATGCCTCGAAGATCGTGGCCTACGCGCAGGGCTTTGACGCCATCCGCGCCGGTGCCGCCGAATACAACTGGAACATCGACCTCGGAGCCGTTTCAAAGATCTGGCGCGGTGGCTGCATCATTCGCGCGCAGTTCCTAAACCGCATCGCCGACGCTTATGGCGCCAACCCAAACTTGCTCTCACTTCTATTCGATGGATACTTCGTTGAGGCAGTGGCACGTTCGGTTGACTCATGGCGCAACGTGGTGGCTCACTCGGCGCTTGCTGGTATTCCGGTTCCGGCGTTCGGTTCATCGCTTTCTTACTACGATGGTCTGCGATCACCTAGACTGCCGGCGGCTTTGGTGCAGGGTCAGCGCGACTTCTTTGGTGCACACACCTATAAGAGGGTTGACCTGCCTGGAACCTTCCACACCCTCTGGTCGGGCGACCGCACCGAGGTTGAGGCAGAGCCAAGCACTCACTAGTTTCTTGTGATTCGAAAAAGGCGGTGGGCTTTGGTCCGCCGCCTTTTCTGTTGCCCAGAGCGACTAAACTCTTAAAGGTTGCCTGTGAAAACGAGCATCAGGAGAATTCGCCTAGTGGCCTATGGCGCACGCTTGGAAAGCGTGTTGGGTGCAAGCCCTCGGGGGTTCGAATCCCCCATTCTCCGCCAATAAAACAGACCCCATTTAGGGGTCTTTTTTATTGGCTGGGTTTATGGTGTCGGATTCGAACGTTCGCGGGCGAGGTCAAAGCGTGGCGGCAAGTTATGCCGACACGGTGGCCGAATCTTGTGCGCTGGACTTCGGAGAGGGCCATTCTCCGCCAATAAAACAGGCCCCATTTAGGGGTCTTTTTTTATTGGCTGGGTTTATGGTGTGGATTCAAACGTTCGCTGCGTGCCTCGAAAGACGACTCTCGCAAAATAAAATAGCGAATGCACGCCCCTCCACCCCGAGAAATCTGTGGCTTTTGCGTTTTTAAAAAGGAGGCAATTTGAATTAACAAGTTAACTTGCAAAATGCAAGTTTACTCCCTACGCTATTCATAAAGACAGAAATTACAAGACGTAGAGGATTGATCATGGACTTAGTTTTGGTAACAGGAATCAGCGGGTATGTGGGCCAACATGTGGCCTCTGAATTGCTAAAAGCAGGTTATCGGGTGCGAGGCACGCTTAGAGATGAAGCCAAATCTGTTTCCGTTCTGAAAAATCTCGAAGGTATTGCGGATACCAAACACCTGGAATTTGTGACAGCCGATCTACTTAAAGACGACGGTTGGGATAACGCGGTCAAGGGATGCGCTTTTGTGCTCCACATCGCATCCCCTTTCGTTTTAGCGGTACCTAAGGACGAAACTGAACTTATCAAGCCCGCGGTAGAGGGAACTCAAAGAGTACTCAATGCGGCAAAGCGTGCGGGAGTGAAGCGTGTTGTTCTCACATCGTCAGTAGTTGCAATGACTTCTGGTCGATCGTCTGGAAGCTACGGTACAGACTCTTGGTCTGACTTGACAGCCAACATCGGCGCTTATGCAAAGAGCAAAACACTAGCTGAACAAGCCGCATGGGACCTGGTCAAAGATGGCGAGATGGAACTAGTCGCAATCAACCCAGGCTTCATGCTTGGACCAGCAATCGGTAAATCTGGCGATGGACAAAGCATTGCGATGATCGCAGGCCTCATCTCTGGCAAACTGCCAATGGTGCCTCAGGTGGCCATGGGTATGGTCGATGTCAGAGACGTAGCAAAGTTGCATGTTGCTGCCATGGAAGACAAGAAATCAGCCGGCAAGCGATACATCGCTTCCACAGCAGAACCGGTAGCAATGTCAAAGCTGGCGGCGACTCTCCGCGCTGCAGGCTACAGCAAAGTTCCATCAATCAAAGCCCCCAACCTTATGATCAAGATGATGAGTCTTTTTGATAGAGAGGCGAAGGGCATGGTTCCTGAACTCGGAAGAATGATCTCATACGACATCTCGGACACAGTAGATAGTCTGAGTTGGGAGCCAACGCCAATTGATATATCAGTAACAGAGATGGCAGCGTCTATTTCTAAGTAGGAGGCCTATGAACACCGACCCGGAATCACTAAATCCGGAGTGGCGATCATCTTGCCCGATTGCATCAGGTTTAGACATCCTCGGAGACAAATGGTCCCTAATCATAGTTCGCGATCTAATCGAGCATTCGTCAAGAACCTACTCAGAGTTCGCGTCATCACCCGAAGGAATTTCGACAAACATACTAGCTTCTAGGCTGAAGTGGTTGGAATCATTGTCGATAATCGAGCGACTCAATCCAGACAAGCCTTCTCGCAACAATGCTTTCCAACTTACTCAACGAGGCTTAGCTTTGCGACCAGTACTAGAGGAACTGGGCAAGTGGTCTCAGATCCACCTGAAGGACATGCACCCCAGTATCGTCAAGATCATCTAGTTCAACTTCACTGGGCCGTGTCGTAAAACAATGGCATAGAAAGACAATTGAAGATTTGATTTCAGCCTAAATACTGGCTAAGACGGCATTAGTGCGAGTGAGGTATTCTCCGCAAACGAAGAGACCGCCTTTATGTCGGTATTTTTGTTATCTGGGCAATAGACTTTTCCGATGATCTCGCTTGTAATCTTTGCCGCAAATGTAAAAGCTCTCGCTAATTTTTATGAAGCGGTAATTGGGCTTTCACCATGCCCAAGACCTGGCGACAGCAAGAAGGATCTGCGTTTGGGAAACGACGGTATGGAACTTCTAATTCATTCGATTCCGCCGCGAATTTCTAAAACTATTGTTCTTGAGTCTCCGCCAGCGCCTAGAGAAATGTCTGCGATGAAGCCCGTGTTTGATGTGAAGTCGCTCGATGAAGCATTGGAGCAAGTCCCGCTTCGAGGCGGCATAGTCACGGAGCGCACTTTCACCCTCGACGGACTGACCCGCCGCGACGTTGTCGATCCAGAAGGGAACGTCGTACAACTCCGGAGTCCACTTTTGTGAACGATTTCCCAAGTCTATGAAGTTATCTAGATGAGCCGACTCTGGAGCGCGAAACTGTCCCCTAAAGGTCTTGAGCCTCGGTACCTAGCTGGCCAATCATTGCCTGCAAAGTTTCCTCTAGCGCAGTGACAACTTCGTAAGTGCCGGATATGAGGGCTTCTGCCGTCTGGGATTGCAGCAGGTCTTGTTGCTCCAATGGGCCCACAGGCAAAACTCCGGCCAGCTGCCAGCAGGCGTCCATAGGGTTATCGCCCAGCTCGGTGTCTGGTCCGTATTGCAAATCTCCAAATTCGCTGGCAAGTGACAAGAGGTTTCTGACCTTAGTTTCTAGATGAACTCTGGCCGGCATCAGAGTGTCGTTCCAAATGAGATCAGGGATGAAGTCGATGTCAGCCATTGGGTATGGGTTGTCTGGCAACCATGCATTTACTCGAAACCGTTGCGAGCCGATCGCCTCAAGGCCATAGAACTCGTCAAGAGTGCCGACGTTGGTTACCAAGGCCAACGTGCCGATTTGCAGACGCTTCTCGCCTCCGCCAACCTCGGGACCACGTTCGATCAGCACAACCCCAAATTCGGGACTCTCCTCAAGAACAAGGTCTCCGAGCAGTTTTAGGTAACGCTCTTCGAAGATTCGAAGAGAGAGCGGCATTGCTGGCATCAACACTGTGCTTAGGGGGAACATCGGCATTACTGGCATGGGTTGCCCTGCGCGCGACTAGTCATGTCAATAGCCTAGGTTGACGAACCGGAGTAAGCAAAAAAACTGAAATGACTCGAACGTTCATTAGTGGCACCTTGACGAGCGCCCGGGTTCGCGCAAGGCAAGAGCAGTTTTAGGCGACAGGGCCGAGGTCAAACTTCGAGGTCTTCGACTTCCTTATTGTGCTCGAGCATCTGTGAAACAGTCGGAAGCAAGAGGCTGGACAAACCAGTGAGTGCAACAGCGACCATTGGAACCTCAAGCGTTGCCACGCGCCGACCATCGCTATTCAGCATGGCTCACCTCTTCACTCAGAGGCTCTAGCGCTTCACCTTGATTGCGCATACCGTCAACAATTGGAAATGCCATGCGGGACACTCTTTCGTAGGTGGGTTTCCAAATTACTCCTATCTAGACTTGAATCATGAATCTGAGTGACATTCACTGGCTACTGGATAGTGACCCTGCCCTGAAGTGGCAGGTCGAACGTGATCTTTTGG
>CAZLWT010000074.1:0-6807 GCA_964563325.1 uncultured Rhodoluna sp.
TGATTTCTAGCCAGGACGGCGGCGCCCTAGTTCGAGTTTTGGCCGGCCAGATTGGTGAGCACACCGGCCCGGGCAAATCACAAACCCCGATGACTATTGCGCATGTGACTTTGGCACCCGGAGCCTCGGTTTCGATTCCTTGGAATCCGCTCTTCAATGCACTTGCCTACGTTTTGGCTGGCAAGGGAACCGCCGGCGAAGGCGAACTCGGTGGCAGCAGCGCGCCAATCGACACCGGCAGTCTCGTGGTCTTTGGCTACGGCGATCGCATCGTCATCACCGCCGATGTCAATCAAGACTCAAGGCACGGCACCCTCGAGGTTTTCCTGCTTGGCGGTCAGCCGATTCGTGAGACCGTGGTGGCATACGGCCCGTTCGTCATGAATTCGAAAGAACAGATTATCCAAGCCATGGAGGATTACCAGTACGGCCGCTTTGGTCAGATTCCAGACGACGCACTTCAGCCGTTTCACCACAGACATGGCTGATCGGGTAGTTATTGATCTCTGGTCGGATCTGATTTGTCCCTGGTGTTATTTGGGCAAGGCTCGGCTTGATCGGGCGATCGAGTTGAGTGGCAGGGCAAAGGACATAACCCTCGTGCTTCACGCCTTCGAGCTCGATCAGAATGCCCCAAGCCAAACCCAGAATGTTTCAGAATTATTGGCGGCCAAATACGGGCGCTCGGCAGCCGAGGTTGCCGTCATGGAGGAACGAATCAGTTCGCTGGTTGCCGCCGAGGGATTGCCCTGGAGCAGCGAAAGACTCAGCGGTAACACCTTCGATATTCATCGAGTCGCGGCCTTGGCCTCTGAATCTGGAATTGGAATGCGGGTTTTCGATGCTATCCAACGCGGTTATTTTGCCGGGTCGCTAAACCCGTTTAGTCGATCAGAACTCATTGAAGTTGCGGTCGATGCTGCGTTGGATCGCAAGTTGGTCGAGACCACGCTGGACTCGCAGGACTTTGCCGAATCGGTGCGCGCCGACGAGGCGCTGGCGGGCCAGATTGGAATATCCGGGGTGCCGTTCATTGCGCTAAACATGAAGTTTGGCGTTCCCGGGGCGGTTGAAACGCAAGACTTTTTGGCGGCTATTGCTGAGGCGTTCGCTTCGGAATAAGCAGCGCGGCTAGGCTCAGCAGGCCAAGCAGCAAGGGACCGATTCCCAGTGGCAAATATTGGATGCTGAACAAAATGCCAACAGCCGTGCTAAGCACCGCGAAGGTCCAAGGCAACCAACGGGGGATGTTGTACTTGCGCGAAAGCAGGCTCACCACCAGGGCGATGATTCCGGTGGCAATGCTGCCGAGAAACATGATTCCGACGATGATCGCTAAGTCTTCCATGTCATCATCCTACTGAAAATACCGCGACGAGTGTCCCAGTTTCGTTTTGGGTTCCTTACCGAGCCCGCATGGCAACCGATGGAAGATCTGGGGCGAGGATGCGCCCACCGATTCGATCTTCGAAGTGCGGGTATCGCTCATGCCCGTTATTCCATTCAAGTCGCATCTGCTCGATCTCGGACTGGTCTCTGGCTATGAAGTTCCACCACATCAGCAGTTTTTCGGCCATCGGCTCGCCACCAATCATCAACAACTTGGTTTCGGGTTCTGAGGAAATGTCGAACTTCGCTATTCCCGTTTCTAGATAAAGCAGCTGACCTGCTTCAATCGCAACCCCATTCACCGAGGCGCTGCCCGTCAGCACGAGAATGCCGTGCTCGAATTTTGGGTTCAGTGCAAACACCGCACGTGACCCGATTTGACAGTCAATCTGCGCGGCCATGAGCGGCGAATAAACCTTGGTTGGTGCAACGGCTCCCATGAAGTCGCCGACTAGCACCTCAACCGAGTATCCATCGTGTGAAAGCCTTGGCAGGTTTTCGTGGTGGGCAAAGGTTGGCGCCATATTTCGGCTTTGCTCCGGCAGGGCAATCCAGAGTTGCACCATGTGCATCGGTAATGATTCTGGGCCGATGGATAATTCGGAGTGGGCGATGCCAGACCCAGCGGTCATCAGATTCAGTTGCCCTGGAACGATGATTTGGTTGCTGCCGATGCTGTCGCGATGTTCAATCATTCCGGAAATCGGCCACGAGACGGTCTGCAAACCGGTGTGCGGATGAGCGGCCACGACCATCGGTTCAATATGTTGGATGGGGCGCAGGTGGTCGACAAAACACCAAGCACCAATTTTTCGAATCGAACGATGGGGCAACAGGCGCTTGACGGTCACTCCGGTTCGGGTATTCAACTGAACGCTTCTAGGTTTTAGCAACACATACCTATTCAACCGCTTATGGCCGGGTAAAAGTTCAAAGTCTTGCGCGGTATTTATATGGTTCTCGATTAGCCTGAAACCCTAGAAGCTAGCGAAAGAAGCGATCATGTCTGTTGATGCGAACCTCACCGAATCATTCGAAGCAAAACCGAGTTCGGTGGCCGAGTTTCTAAAACCGGTGGTGCAAATTGCAGTCATGATGACCGTAATCGTCAGCGTTATTCTGACACTTTTCGCCTGGCCGCTAGCCAATGCCAAACCTTCACATGTGCCAATCGGCATGGTTGGTTCGAGTGCAGCGGTCACCGGCTTGACGGCCGCCTTTGAGAAAAAGGAGCCCGGGGCTTTTGACCTGGTCGTCTTCCCTAATCGAGATGCAGCAGCTGCGGCCATCGGCAAGCGCGAGGTCTACGGTGCCATCGTTCTAACCGACCAACCCGAGATTCTCACCGCCAGCGCTGCCAGCGCCAGCATCACAGTGATTCTCAATCAACTGGCCGTAAGTTTTGCTCAGCAGGCCATGACGAATCAGGGCACCCAGGTTCTTGTCATTCCGGTGCAGGATCTTGCCGCTTTGCCCGCAGGCGACCCGAGGGGAATGGGGCTGAACGCCGGTTCACTGCCATTGGTCATCGCCGGAATCGTGGCTGCGCTTTTGGCCACGATGCGCCTTCGCCGAATCTCACAGCGCTTCGCCCTGATTGGCTTGGTTTCAATAACCGCGAGCCTAGCCATGACTTCGATTCTTCATCTCTGGCTTGGCTCACTCGTCGGCAACTTCTGGCTTGAAGCCTTGGTCATCGCCGTGTCGATTATTGCGGTCGCTTCCACTTTGCTTGGGCTGGCAACCTGGCTTGGACGCATGGGATTGGTCGCCGGAATCATCTTCGTCTTCCTGATCGGAAACCCGCTCTCCGGTGGCGGAATCCCCGTCGAGTATTACCCGGCCGGGCTCGGTTCCATTGGGCAACTGCTTCCGCTTGGCGCCGAGTTGAACCTTCTAAAGCGCATCTCGTTCTTCCCAAATGCCGACACCTTCCAGCAGTGGTTCACACTTTTGACTTGGATGGCCTTCGGCCTGCTGGCCATGGGTTCGGGATACTTTAAGCGAAGCATCGGTGCACTAAAGCCAACTGACGAACTCGTCATTGAATAGGGCTTAGGAGACCCCTGCGTGTTTTGACCTGCGTTATTCCTTGGCTATTATTTATGCAGGGGATTCAATCTTTGGGGGAAGAATATGGCTCAGGCTACTCGCACACAGGGGCGTTCGCAGGATAAGTACGACCACATCATTAAAGCTGGCGGATCGATCGTTGCTCGCGATGGCATCTCATCGCTCACGCATCGGGCGGTGGCGGCTGAGGCCGATGTTTCGCTCAGCGCGATGACCTACTACTTTAAATCGCTGCTTCACATGAAACAGTTGATCACCGAGCATCTGTTTGAAGTTGAGCAGGCTCGCCGTTTGAAGGTGGTCAAGACCCTGAGTCAACAAGACACGAAAGACATGGCCAGGCTGCTAGTCAAGTGCATTCACCCGAGCATATCCGACCTCGGAGAGACCACGAATTTGCTTCAGGTAAGCATCGAGGCGGTCAACTACCCGAGTGGTGCGGGGCTGGTGGAGCGCAAGAATCAGCAGGTGGCCGAGGCGGTGCAGGTCGTGCTCGAGCACTTTGGAGAACCAATCGATGCCGATCGAGCAATAGCGACCGTAAACGGTCGAGTCTTACAGTGGATTGGTAGTTCAGCTAAAAGCGAGGTAAACCAACAGGTGGCTAAGGATTTGGGGTTCTAGAAATCCCGGTTCTGCTACTTCTTGGAGGCTGGGTGATCGGCTCTTAGAAAAACGCCGCCAACTTCAAGTTCTTTCAGCATTTGATTCAGTCGCTTCTTGCGCAAATCCGGGTGTTGCGCCCGAATAATCCAAGCCAGGTAATCTTTGCGTTGATAGGCGGGTCTCGCGTCGAAATCGGCTCGAACACTGTTTTGCTCGAGAGCCACTTTTACGTCTTCTGGCAACTCATGCGGTTGTCGCCTAAGGTTGCCGTTTTTATCACGCACTTCCTTTTTGGCCATATTGAAAGCCTAACAACGGGCTTCCCAGTGCGCTAACCACGTCTGCGCTGGCTTAGACCCCGCAGCAGGTGAAGCGCCAAACCTAGGGCAATAAGAACCAAACCCGCCCAGATTAGAAAGCCAACCGCCTGCACTAGGCCGGCAACAACCAACATCAAAACCGCTACCAAAATTATTATTGCCGCAATTAAATCCATAAGGCCCCCACCCCGAGACGATTTGCCCCTCGTCTTGAATTTTATGCCAACCAGCCAGTTAGTTGCTAGAAAATTTATAGAGGCTCAGGGTTATCGCCAGAGCAAACATGACTGCAGCGATCGCAAAATCCAAGATCTTCCAAAATTTCGGATTGCCCATGACTCCTGACGTGGCCTTTGCACCGAAGCCAAGGCCGGTGAACCAAACCGAGCTGGCCAAAATCGCACCGCCCGCAAAAAACCAACGGTCGGGGCCAAACTGATTGCTGATACTTCCGAGCAGAATGACAGTATCCAAGTAAACATGTGGGTTTAGAAGCGAAAGTGCTAGGGCCGTGGCAATGACCTTGGCTCGGTTCACGGTTGGTAAATCGGCGGCGATTAAGGCCTGTGGCCGAACCGCACTTCGAACCGAATTGATGCCGAACCAAGCGAGGTAAGCAACGCCGAACCAGCGAATGACCTCCAAGAGCCAGGGCAGTGAACCTATGACCGCCCCGAGCCCGGCCACACCGAGAATTATTAGTGCTGCATCGATCAGCGAGCAAATAACTGCCACCAAGAGGACGTGTTGTTTCGTCAGCCCCTGCCGCAAAACGAAGGCATTTTGAGCCCCAATGGCAACTATCAGCGATAGGCCGGTTATGAATCCGGGAAATAATGCGAGCATCTGACAAGAGTATGCGATTTTAGCGAATCGCTTGATATGCGCCCCTAGTGGGTATTGACTGAAAACGTGGGGGGTCTCCACTTATTTGAAAAGGAGAAAGACATGTCAATTTCGAAAAGGTTTTTGTCAGGCGCGGGGGCCGGGCTATTAGTTCTGGCTTCGCCGCTGATTCGGGGAGCCGTGGCTCAACCGACGCCAACGCCAACACCAAGCGCCTACTGCAGTGGTTTCAAGGCAACGATTGTTAGTGGTTTAGCAACCATCACTGGCACGACGGGTTCCGACGTAATTGTTGTCACCGGCTCGGGGCCGCACACCGTAAACGGCGGCGACGGTAATGACGTCATTTGTGGCAGCGCGGCCGCCGACACCATCAGCGGCAGCGGGGGTCGCGACATAATCTATGGCGGGGGTGGAGCTGACCGAATCTTTGGTGGCACCGGAAACGACATAATCGGCGGGGGCCCCGGCAACGACTACATAAATGGTGCCGGTGGTTTTGATCAAATCAGCGGGGGCGATGGCAACGACTTGCTTAATGGCGGGTCGGCAGGCGACCTCATCAACGGGGGATCCGGGAACGATGACATAAATGCCGGGGATGGAAACGACTTGGTCAGTGGCGAGGGTGGCGATGACCTCATTGACGGTGATGATGGCAACGATTCCCTAGACGGCGGCGACGGAGCCGACACCATAAATGGCGGGGAAGGTAATGACACCATAAATGGTCAAGCAGGTATCGATATCATTGACGGCGACAATGGCTACGACGCCGTGAACATCGGGGTGGGAGACACCAATGCAGGTGCGGCTGACACCAACGACACCGTTTCAAATGAGTAAAGGGCTGTTCAAACGAGTAGGGGAGGTTTAAACGTGTAAGGGGCGGTGCTAGGGCTTTCGACGGCCCAAAGCTAGCAAGCGGTAATGGTTGTAAGCCCAAAGTGCCAGCAGTGTTGCGGCCCTTAGAACCAAGAGGGTCTGCCCAAGAATCGTGCGTTGCAGCACGTCATCGTAAAAGACTGGCGCTATGAGCCCCGTCAGGAGGGCTGCGCCAAGCACAAGCGCGGTGAATGCCTTGACTTCGCTGGCCCCCTTCACGATGAGAATGATCAGCGGAATCAGCAGCCAAGCCACGTACTGTGGGCTTCCCACCTTGTTGAACACGATCAGGTCAAGCATCAGACCCATGGTTCCAACACCCAGAACTATTTCCGGTTCTGCGCCGCTTCGCTTGGCGCGAAGCGCCACAAAGAGAGTGCTGATGGTAGCGATCAACATTAGGTAGTTGATCAGGTTAGCAAGGTCCTGCGCTCCCGCGCCAGTTATCTCCCAGGTGAGCAGCTTCGTGTTGAGCAGTACCGTGCCGGGAAGCAAATGTAACATCCATGGCAAAGCAAATAGCGACTCAATTTGCAAACTGCGCCCGGTCTGAGCGGTGACGAAACCAAACATTGCAAGATTTCCACCCATTGCAAAGACGATTCCTATGATGGCTAAAGATGTAGCGGCGGCGGTGACCACGATGGCCATTCTGTTTCGAGTCGCCACCAAGAGCACCGCGACTATT
>CAZLWT010000075.1:0-4217 GCA_964563325.1 uncultured Rhodoluna sp.
TGTGCCAGCACTCACCGGAATCGGCGCACCGCATTGGAACCCGAAGGTTCGGGGTTGCCTCTTCGGAATCAGCCGAGGCACCAGCAATGCCCATATTGCCAGGGCAACGCTTGAGGCAATCGGGTTTCAGATTCGCGAGGTGATGGATTCTTTTGAGCAGGACACCGGAAATCGCTGCCCAGCGCTTCGAGTTGACGGCGGAGCGAGCAGCAATAATCTGATGCTTCAACTGCAGGCAAATATTCTGGGATTCCCAGTCGAGCGACTCAAAGTTATCGAGTCAACCGCCTACGGGGCGGCACTCATGGCTGGGCTCGGCTTCGGTTTTTGGTCATCAACCGATGAGTTGCTGGCCTTGAATCCGGTTGCTAGCAGGTTTGCCCCGCAGGCCTTCGATCAACTCGAGTTTGCGTCTTGGAAAAAGGCGGTAAACCTATCCATCGCCTGGTCTGAATAAAACCTGCATGTCTCACCCAGGCATGTCTTGGGTTCAGTGGGTAATCGTGGAAATCAAAAAATGGTAGCCGTACCACCACCAGGCCAGCCACATCGAAAGCCTGACCGTGCGAGTTGCCATGACCCGTTTTACAACCCGCGAAAACGGAACCAATCGTTTTGAGGTGAACTCGCCCAAGATTAGGACGATGATGCAAGCGAAGCCAAGAATCGAATAACTGGTCGAAAAAACCGTCGCGAGCGTCACGATGCGGGGTCCTTCCTGGCTTGCAGCAAGCCAAACCCGACGGCCAACCAAATCAGCACGTAGCCATTTTTGACTATCGGCACATCGAGCATCGGGTCGAGCAGTGCTGAAATGGTTGGAAACTGGCTGTAGTTCTTGAAAATGTTCCCAAGCAAGATTGCGAGCAGTTCAATCATCGTTAGAACTACCGCCCAGCTCGACCAAAAACGTTCCCCGCGAATGAAGTTGCTTGGCCGTTCGTCAACGTCAAACCGCGGGCCAGACCAGGCGTAAATCACCATCGCCGGTAGCAACACCCCAACCATCATGGTCGCCGAAACCCCACTGTGTCGCGGCTCAAAGATGAGAGTTGCAGTAAACAATATGAGAGCAACCCGCAATGCCCAAGCCAGCGCCCCATGGGCAAACTGCGGAAGGTTGAAGGACATTGGGGCACTGTCGGGTAAATATTCGCTCAGCAGCAAAACACCGACACAACCAAAGAAAAAAGCTAGGTCGCCCTTATCGCCACGCACCAACTGCATTGCAGCAACCGCCGAGTAGGTAATCAACCAAGGGTGCAGGATTGTTCTGGTTCGGTACCTAGCCCTAATTACCTCTGGTGCTGACAAGTTACACCCCTAACCTTGCTTCCTAACTGCGAGTCTAACCAAGGGCACGTTCATATAGCTTGAGCAGATCTTCGGTTTGCTTCGACTGTAGAAATTTTTCAGCAAAATCTACGGGTTTGGCGGCTCCTGCAGCAATATCGTTTACCGCCCCGGCGATTGCCTTACCAAGGCCATTGATGCTTGAATCTTGAGCCAACCAAAAGCTATCGGCTGGCAACTCGGCCGCGATTTTTGGGTCTCGAAGTATGGCCGGCGTGCGCAACACTCCCGCCTCCATCACGGTCATTCCCTGAGTTTCGGAATCTAGGTTGGTTTGCAAAACAGCTTGGGCACCCGACAGCGCCAGCAGCATATCGCGGTGAGCCACCGGGCCCAGAAACGATACCCGATCTTGCAAACCCAAACGGCGCACCAGGCGACGGCCCTTGGCTTCAAGCGCCCCAGCACCATAAAACTTGACGCGGAAGCGTTCATTGGTTTGCCGTTTTGCGGCAGCCACCGCGTAAATGCAGTCGAGGAATCCCTTTTCGGCGCTGAATCGGCCAGACCAAATTAGCTCCGGTGTCACGTTGGTCAGCGTTGGCTTAGCGATGCTAGCAAATACGTCATCATCGAATCCGTTTGGCACCACCCGAATGCGTTTGAGCCCGCTGATCGACATCACCTCTTTGGCCCAGTGCTTTGAAGGGGCCACGACGATTTTTGCCTGGTTGCAAATCTGGTTTAGATACTCGAAAACATCAGAGGTACGATGCAACCCAAGACTAGGAACCTCGCGGCAGATCGAGCGAGATGAAAATCTAATCAACATTCCGGTCAATCTGCGCCCGGCCGAATCTCTAATCCCCCTCAAGTTGGTGTGCAAAGTCTGCACCACCGGCAGGTCAAACTCAAAGGCAAACTTATTGCCAAGCAGAGCCGCCATAAACTCACCCTGCACGTGCACTAGGTCAGGAATCCCACGCTCTGCGAAGGCTTGATGCACGTATCTTTGGGGCGCCACAATCCCCAATGGAGCCGCGATGTCACCCAACCATTTCATTTCGAACGATGGATAAAAGATGTCGTCCCGGCTGCCCTCGGCAAACCCGGCCCGCGGTGCCACGAAACTCACTCGATGCCCAGCTAAGCGCAAATACTTGGCTTGGTTTAGGGCCGACCTTTGAGCGCCCCCGAGAAAGTTTGGATTTTGATCCAAAAAAATCGCTATGTGCATTGTTCCCCCGGACAAGTATTTGCAACTTGCTCTCAGGCTAGTGCTTTGCACTGCCTTTGAACAGGATCAAATAATCCCGTTTCGCGTCCACAACCCCCTGCCTCCTGCGATATCCTAGGTCTAATGACTAAGCGAACAAAGCCCTGGGGTTACGGCGAGCCGATTGACGGGGCGCAACCCAACTGGAACCTGCACCCAGACACGCTCGCGGTGCGCGGCGGGCTGGCTCGAAGTGGCTACAACGAGACCGGCGAAGCGCTTTACCTGACCAGTGGATTCACCTATGACTCGGCTGAAGAAGCCGCCTCGGCATTTCGAGAAGAGTCGGAACACCACCTGTACAGCAGATTTTCCAACCCAACCGTCGCGATGTTCGAAGATCGCCTCGCGGCAATCGAAGGAGCCGAGGCCTGCTTTGCAACCGGCACCGGGATGTCGGCAATGTTCACCTCGGTGGCTTGCCTAGTCAAAGCTGGTGACCGCATAGTTGCTGCCATGTCGATGTTCAGCAGCTGCTTTGTAATCTTGAATGAGATCTTGCCAAAGTGGGGCGTCGAAATAGTTTTGGTCGATGGCAATGATGAGGTCGAATGGGCCAAGGCTCTTGACCGACCGACCGCCGTGGTTTTCATCGAGTCCCCTAGCAACCCGTTGATGCAGATTGTCGACATCCCAATGGTTAGTCGCTTGGCTCACTTAGTTGGTGCCACCGTGATTGTTGACAACGTCATGGCCTCGGCCGTGATGCAAAAACCACTCCAGTTGGGCGCAGACGTTGTCATGTATTCGGCCACCAAACACATTGACGGTCAGGGCCGAGTGCTAGGCGGTGCCATTCTGGGAACCGCCGAATACATCAAAACCAAGGTAAAGCCGTTTGCTCGTCACACCGGTCAATCGATGAGCGCATTCAACGCCTGGGTCTTGTTGAAATCTTTAGAGACCATGTCGATGCGGGTCGAAAGAATGAACCAGAGCGCACTCAAGATCGCCGAGTTCTTATCCACCCACCCTGCGGTGGCACGCGCCTCCTATCCCCTGCTGCCATCTCACCCGGGATACGAGCTTGCCAAGAAGCAAATGACTGGTGGTGGAAGCACAGTAGGCATTGAGTTAGTCGGTGGCCAAGCCGCGGCCTTCGCATTCCTCAACCGACTTTTGGTCATCGATATTTCAAATAACTTGGGCGACAGCAAATCTTTGATGACCCACCCTGCATCGACCACCCATCACAGACTAGGCCCTGTGGTTCGCGAACAAATGGGCATTAGCGATTCACTTGTCCGGCTTTCGGTTGGACTCGAATCGGTGGATGACCTGATTACCGACCTGACTCAGGCGTTGGTTTAGCGGCTACTCAGATTGTTGCTGTCCGATAGCTAGCGATAGCTCGAATCGCCTGATCCAGAGATTCGGCGGCACAGGCAAAGTTTATGCGAACGAACTGCGGATAACCCTTGCCCAGGTCGACACCCGGCACAAAGGCAACCTTTTGTTCGCGCAGGATGCGCTCGGCCGGGTTCTCACCCAGATTCAGGCTCGATAGATCGAGCCAGGCCAGATAGCCACCCTCAGCAACCCAATAGCCGCACTCGGGCAACAACTCGGCCATCAGGCCGGTGAGCCGATCGCGCGAGGCTTGGTTGGCGGCAACTGTGGCGGCGAGCCATCCATCGCAATTTTCAAA
>CAZLWT010000075.1:4317-6788 GCA_964563325.1 uncultured Rhodoluna sp.
TGGGCGATTTGCGATAACTCGTCAAAACTGTGCACCCGACCCATTGGGTTGTGTGGCGAGCAGAGCAGGTAAAACTTGACTCCGGCTTCGAAGGCCGCCTCGATTGCGGCAAGGTCGAGGGTCCAGGTTTTGTCCCCACGAATCAACGGGGCATCGACCACGGTGAGCCCAAGCTCGCCAATCCAGCCATAGAAACTGCTATAAACCGGTGAGTTGATGAGCACGCTGTCGCCCGGTTTGGTCAGTGCCCGAAGCACCTCTACCGCGGCAACGCCGACATCGGTGGCTAGGCGCACCTGAGCTTTATCGACGGTCCAATCCCAGTGCCTGGCGGCAAAACTCGCGAATCCGTCGGCCACCTCTGGCACGGGGCCGGTGTAGCCAAGATCCGACTTGGATACCAGGTCAATCAGCAGGGCCTTTATGCTGTCGGCGATTTCGTAATCCATCTCGGCGACGTGCATCGGAAGCACATCGCTTGGAAATCGTCGCCATTTCGAGCTGTGGCGCTCACGCAGTTCAGCAAGCGGACGAAGGGATACCTGATTATCAACCATGCTTAGATTCTCTCAGGTCTTCGGGCTCGGGCCGCCCCTTGCTCGCCAGTTGTTGTTAGACTGTGTTCTGATGTTAAACATCAATGAGGGCCTCTAGCTCAGTTGGTTAGAGCAACGGACTTTTAATCCGTGGGTCGTCGGTTCGAATCCGACGGGGCCTACTAGAAAACACTCTAATCCTCGCCGATTAGGGTGTTTTCTTCTTCCTTTTCAGTTGCTGACACAAATTAGATTAGTCTCTGCTCAAATTCTGTGTTAGTTTCAGCGGGTAGGTCGTTTTGACCTAGTAAGGGAATACCTCGGCTCTTTGAAATAGCCTTGAGGCAGTTCACCGGCTACTTAGCCTCTCTTATTACGATTTCATTACTAATAAGAATTGAGTTGCCCCATGTCGAAAAAATCACTTTTATTACAAACTTTGTCTGTAGTCTTCGTAGCACTTTCGCTTGCCTCGGCAAGTGCCCCAGCAGCTAACGCCGTTGGAACTGATCTGACTCTGACCCTTAGTGGCGGGTCTCTCCACATCAGCGCACCAGCAAGTGCCATTCTTGGCACGGCCGTGGCTGATTCAGCTGGAACGACGATAAGTAGCAAGATTGGTGACGTCACGGTAACTGATAATCGCGCTGCTGCTGCAGGCTCGGGTTGGATTGCCACTGCCATTTCAACAGCGCTGACACCTTCAAGCGGACCCGCATTACCCGCCAACCGAATGAGATACGACTCTGGCACAATAATTGTCACTGGAACCGTAACTTGCACCGATCAGGATCCAACCGACCTGACTGGAGTTTCCCCCGCGGTAGTAGCAACTGCGATAACTGGCAGCAACAGCGCCACCTGGAATCCAACCTTGACCGTGACTATTCCGGGAAGTTTCGTTTCGGGAATCTACACTGGTGCTATTACTCATTCAGTTCTGTAGGCAATGAAACGATTTTGCACATTACTATTCTCTTCACTCTGTTTCCTAGCGATTATCGCTCTACCCTCACCTACCTACGCCCAAACGAATGCGGCGGGTATCGGCATTCGGTTGACGGAAGTGTCATCGAGTTTAGCCACAGACCCTAGAGCCAAGCTCTATTTAATCGATAGGGTTTCACCGGGCACGACCTTTCGCCGCAACATCGAAATCTCCAACGACACGGACTCCACCTATGTAGTCAACTGTTACAGCGCCGCTGCCACGATAAATAATGGCGTGTTCACTGGATCAGTGGGCGATACACAGAACGACCTAACAAGCTGGATACGAGTCGGTGAAAGTCAAGTACACCTAAGAGCCCATAAGTCACAGACTGTTGAGGTGACTTTCTCGATACCAAAGGCGGCCGAATCTGGCGAGCGCTACGGAGTTATATGGGCGGAAACAAGATCAAACGACAATGGCTCTGGAATAGCAACCATCAACCGAGTTGGGATAAGGGTTTATCTTTCGGTTGGAACTGGGAGCGCCCCGATTTCTAGCTTCAAAATAACTTCTATGACTCCAAGTAGAGATTCCCTTGGCAATCCCCATCTAAGCGCAGAAGTGGAAAACACCGGAGAGCGGGCTTTAGATATTTCAGGTAGCCTTGCGCTCTCTAGCGACGCGACCGGGATGCATGCAGGGCCGTACGCAGCAACTCTGGGCACGACACTCGCAATAGGTCAGCGCGAACCCGTTGAAGTGAATCTTCCAATCTCGCTTCCCAAAGGCCCTTGGGTTGCAACGCTTAGCCTTGAGAGTGGACTTACCAAAGAAACCGCTGTAACAGAAATAGAATTTCCAGATTCTGGCACAGGCCCGCAAGTAGCAACAAAGGCGGATTCAGGATTCGCTTATGTTTGGGTGCTAGCCCTCGGATTGCTGTTGCTCGTTGTGGCATCTTTCTTATGGTTCATTCCGCCAAGCTCGAGGTTCAGAATCAA
>CAZLWT010000076.1:0-6743 GCA_964563325.1 uncultured Rhodoluna sp.
ACGACCTGGTCATGACCACCCCCGGCTTCTTTGACGGAGCCCAAGAGGCGATTCGCCTTGGCATGCTAACCGAAGCCGATTTAGATGACGCCGTAAGACGCATCCTTAGGCTCAAATTTGAACTTGGCCTATTCGAAAACCCACGCCTGCCAGACGCCGAGCGTCAAGCCGCCGTGATTGGCATCGAAGAGCACAGCGAACTGAACCTGGAAATCGCCAGGCAGTCACTGACCCTGCTGCGCAACAACGGAACCCTGCCGATTGCGGCCGGTGGCGCGCCAAAGACCATCGCCGTGGTTGGCCCAAATGCCGACGACCAGCACGCCCAACTTGGCGACTGGGCCGGGGCCTCTGGCCAGGTCAACTGGATGCCGGATGGTCACCCGCGAGAACTCACTCAAACCGTGCTCGATGGCTTGCAGATGGTGGCGCCAAAGGATTGGACCATCACCTATTCAAAGGGTGCCGACATTGCCATTTTGGCCGCCGACCCAGAAGGCGCCACCTTTGAAGATGGCCAGCCTCGCCCGCCGATTGCCGCGCCCGCGCCGGTTGATGCCGAAATGATTGCCCAGGCAGTTGCCGCCGCCAACGCCGCCGATTACGTGGTTGCAGTGGTTGGAGACATGATTGCGCTGATCGGTGAGGGCCGCTCGACCGCGACCCTTGAGCTATTCGGTGCCCAAAACGCCATGCTCGATGCGCTGGCCGCAACCGGCAAGCCGATGATCGTGGTTCTGATTGCCTCGAAGCCGCACATTTTGCCGCCATCGGCCATGAACGCCGCGGCCATCATCAACGCCTTCAACCCCGGCATGCGCGGTGGCATGGCGATTGCCGAACTGATCTTCGGCGAGATTGAGCCTTCCGGACGTCTGCCCATCTCGTTTGCCCGTCACGCCGGCCAGCTGCCGATCTATTACAACCAGATTCGCGGCCAGCACGGTCACCGCTACGCCGACCTGACCCAAGACCCGCTGTTTGCTTTTGGCGAGGGCCTGTCATTCACCGAAATCGAATACAGCGACCTCAAAATTCAGGGCTCAAACGAAGGTGTTGCAAAACTTGCGATGGATGCCACCCTGCACGCCACCGTCACCCTCAAAAACCTAGGCACTCGTCCCGCCCTCGAGACGGTGCAGGTTTATGTTTCCGACCTCGTCACAAGCGTTACCTGGGCCGAGAAGGAACTGAAGGCTTTCAAGCAGGTTTGGATCGAGCCGGGTCAGACCAAGGTTGTCGATCTTGAACTGGCCGTTGCCGACTGTTCACTGGTCAACGCCGAGGCAAAACGCTTGGTTGAGGCCGGCGATTTCGAGCTGTTGGTTGGCAAGAGCTCAAGAAACCGCGACCTGCTGCGCGAAACCTTTAGCGTCTTTACCAGTTAAGCCCAAGCGATAGCGCGGCTTTGAGGTCTGAGACCCCAGAGTCGACGCTTCGAATGAAGCCAAGTCTGGCGCCCTCGGCTTGGCGGATTTTTGCCGAACTGACCTGACGAATCTCGCCCGCCAAACTGATCTCACCAAAGGCCACCAGGTTATGCGCAAGTGGCCGGTCTTGCACCGCAGAGGCAATGGCTAGGGCAATGGCCAAATCGGCCGCCGGCTCGCTCAGGCGAACCCCACCGACGGTTGAAACGTAAACATCCATATCGCTCACCCGAAGCCCGGCTCGGCGCTCCAAGACCGCCAGGAGCATTACAACCCTTGACGAGTCGACCCCGTTGGTGACTCGGCGCGGCTGCGGGGTCGAACTCTTGACCACGAGGGCTTGAACCTCGGCTATCAACGCGCGCTTACCCTCGATGGCAACGGTCACGCAGGTGCCAGAAACCGGCTTTTCGCTGCGGCTTAAAAACAGCCCGCTAGGGTCGGCAACCTCGCGAATGCCCTCGCCGGTCATCTCAAAGCAACCAACCTCGTCGGTTGGGCCGTAACGATTTTTCAGGGAGCGCACAAAACGCAGCGAGGTCTGGCGGTCACCCTCGAAGTGACAAACCACATCAACCAGGTGCTCAAGGGCACGTGGGCCGGCAATCGATCCGTCCTTGGTCACGTGGCCAATCAGAATCACCGGCAGGTCGCGCTCTTTGGCAACCCGAATCAGGTTTGAGGCAACCTCGCGCACCTGGCTTGGCATGCCGGCGGCGCCGTCAAGGTCGGCGTGGGCGATGGTTTGCACCGAATCGACCACCAAAAGGTCTGGCTTCACGCCATCGATTTGCCCAAGCACGGTGGCCAAATCGGTCTCCGAAGCCAAATAAAGATTCTCGGTCATCGCACCGGTGCGCTCGGCCCGCAAACGAATCTGCCCAACCGACTCCTCGCCGCTGACATAAAGCACCCGTTGCCCGCTGCGCGCGGTGTGGGCGGCAACCTCAAGCAACAGCGTCGACTTGCCTACTCCCGGCTCACCAGAGAGCAAAACCACGGCGCCGGGCACCAACCCCCCACCCAAAACTCGGTCAAACTCGCCAACCCCGGTGGCTTTGGCGGCAACCGCCTGGGTCGAAATATCGGTGATCGGCTTCGCAACCGATGAAGCCACGATGGATGCTGGCCGCAGCTGACGCACCACGCCTAACCCGCGTCCGGCTGCACCCTCGCGCATGGTGTCCCACTGTTGGCATTCGCCGCAGCGACCAACCCATTTGGACGTGTTCCAACCACATTCGCTGCAGGTGAATGCGCTTTTGGCGTTTGCCATGATCCTCCAAGGTGTTTGGTTAAAAACTACCCTGCGCTGCCGACAATAAGGTTCGGCAGCCACAGAAAAACTAGACTCTAGTGGTGAACATTCAACGCATCGCAATATTAGGTTCGGGCTCAATGGGCTCGGCCATCCTAAGTGGGCTAATCAAAGCCGGCTATGACGCGGCCTCGGTCGCGGTTAGCACCCGCAGTCAAAGCAGTGCCGATGGCCTAATGGCCGATTTCGGGGTAAAGGCCTACGCCCTCGAAACCAACGAGCAAGCCAACACCCAGGCCGTCATCGGGGCCGACCTGGTTTTGGTCGCGGTAAAGCCGATGTACGTCACCGAGGTGCTAGCCCAGGTCGCAAGCTCGCTGCGCTCAGACGCCCTAATTATCAGCGTGGCCGCCGGAATCACAACCGCCGCGATGCAGGCCGAGGTTGCCGAAACAATCGCGGTTATTCGTGCGATGCCAAACACCCCTGCCATAGTTGGTCGTGCCGTGACCGGCATCGCTGCCGGGTCGCGGGCCAGCGCGCAGCAAGTATCCAAAGCCATAGAACTTTTTGAAACCGTCGGTAAGATTTTGGTGGTCGAGGAGTCACAGATCGACGCCCTTGGCACCGTCTCTGGCAGTGGCCCGGCCTACGTCTTTTATCTGATCGAGCAGTTCACCGCGGCTGCCGAGAAGCTGGGATTCACGCGGCAGGAGGCGGCTCTAATGGTTGGCGAGACCTTCCTTGGCGCGGCCGAGCTTTTGGCGGCCTCGGGCAAGACCCCGCAGCAGCTGCGCAAGCAAGTGACCAGCCCAAACGGCACCACCATGCAAGCCATTGCGCGCATGGAAAAGACCGACCTCGAGGGCATGTTCACCGAGGCCACCCAGGCCGCTTTGGCGCGGTCACGTGAAATTGCGAGCGGCAAGGGCTAACCTGAAGTCATGACCGATATTTACTCAGCAATCGCAGATGCCACCCGCCGCCAGATTCTTGACGCGCTCGCCGCAAAGCCGCTAACCGTGTCAGAGTTGGTGGCCATAACCGGTGAAGCCCAGCCAACCGTTTCGAAGCACCTGAAAACCTTGCGCGAGCTTGGCCTGGTCGCTTCTGAAACCGTGGGTCAAAACCACATTTACACTTTGGATGCCGCACCGCTCGCCGATGTTTCCGAGTGGTTGAGTTCGTTGCTCGGTGCCACCATCGTGGCCGATCTTGAATCGAAGCTTGGCGAGGTTGGCGAAAAGGTGGGCACCCAGTTGGGTTCTTGGCTGGCCGCCGGTTCAACCTGGTTGGGAGAGCAGGTCAACGAGCGAGTTGACATCGAAGCCGATGCCGAGAAGCTGGGCCGCGACCTTGGCCGCAAACTGGCCGAAGCCAAACACGAGGCCGAAAGGTTGGCTCGCGAGGCCGAAACCGCAGCCCGTGGCAAAATCGACCAAACCTTCGCCGATGTGAAGCGCCGATTCAAGGGCTATCACGAAGGCCCGCAGACCGATTAGGTTGCTGGCCGACTAAGTTTCTGAAAACGTAAAAAAGCCGCCCTGAATGACAGGGCGGCTTTTTTACGTCTAGATTTTGCTACTTCTTCTTGGCTTTTTGCGCCTTCTTTTTGCCCTTTGACTTGCCCGCGCCAACCGGGTTAAAGACAAAGCCGAGCATGATGACCGCGATCAGGGTTCCAAGAATCTGGGCCACGATGTCGCTGGCTGCTGCCGGAAGGCTGATTGAATCCTGCGCCGCAAAGATGCGGGCCAGGGCAACTGCAGGGTTTAGCATTTCGCCGGCCGGGCCAAAGACTCCCACGGCAAAGAACCAGGCAGCTACGGTGACCGGAATCAAGCGCTCGAGTTTGAGATTCACAAACTGACCGAAGATGGCAACCAAAACCGCGGTTCCTAGAACCTCGGCGGGCAGGGTTGCCTTCATGGTTTCAAGACTGGTGTTTACTCTCAGCGAAAAGTCGCTCCACAGCGCACCGCCCAGCCAGACTCCGGCCACGGCCCCGGTGAACTGCGCCAGCAGGTACCAACCGAAGTCGGCCAGCGAAAGCTTGCGACGGGCAAGGAAGAAGAGTGTCACTGCCGGGTTCAGGTGCCCACCGCTGAACGGGGCGGTGACCAAGAGCATGATGCCAAGAACGATTGCTACGGATAGTGGGCCAAAAGCCGAGCCCGAGAAACTTGCGCCAACCGTGGCTGCCGCGATGAAGGCGACACCTAAAAATTCGGCCGCCATTTTGCGAATGGGAATGGTCATGTTTTGCTCCTGAACGTTAGTGGGTGTTGAAGTCAGTTGCTATTTTTTGGGACCGGATACCTGAACCAAAGCCTCGTTGCGCTTCAAGAATCCCGGCTTCCAAGGTGGGTCGTACCTTGCAGAATAAACATTACCCAAAGTTGTAAGCCCGGCCTGCTTCACGGCGCTCAACAGCGCCTCAGATTCGGCGACATAGCGATCTTGGTTCCAGCCACCCGAGAAGCGTTTGGCCGCCACAAGTTGCTCTGGTTGCTCGGCAACCGAGACTCTGGCATCGGCTGGGATTGGCACATCAGAGAGCTGCATGCCGGCCGGCAAAACGAAGCTGACCACGTGGGTCTCAGGGTCGTGGCTGGATTGCACCACCGGGGCCGTCATGGCAATTTTTTGCCCGGCTTGGTTGCCGCCACTGATGTATCGAATCAGCGGACCGAAACCGATACTGCCGGCGCTGATGAAACTGCCGCGAACCGTCACCTGCACAAGCACGTGACGCGGGTAGCTTCTAAGCTCAAAACCGTCGTAGTTTTTTAGCACACTGTATGGCTGTTGCTCTGTCATGTTTCCGAGTCTAGGCTCGAGACGGCTAGAATGGGAAGATACATCTTGGATGCCGGCTTTTCCGCGGTAGTCCATCCGAACTCTGTGAGGTTTTTGTGGGCTCAGTTATTAAGAAGCGACGCAAGCGCATGTCAAAGAAGAAGCACCGAAAGTTGCTTCGAAAGACACGCCACCAGCGTCGCAACAAGAAGTAGGCCGGTTTCGGCCCCAACAAAAATCCCGTCGAGCAATCTCGACGGGTTCTTTGTTTAACGAGCGTTTAAGAAGCTACTTGGTTTTTTTCTGGCGCGCCTTTGGCACCTTGAAATCTTCGGCCAACTTATTGGCCTTTAGTTCACGACGCTTGAAGTTATAGATTTTCCAGCCGGCCGCGTTCGCGTGGTTGCGCAAAATCAGGTCGGGGTTGATGGCAACCGCGTGACCAATCAGGGTCAACATTGGCAAATCATTATGTGAATCGCTGTAGGCGAAGGAATGCTTCAAACTGATGTTGCGCGCTTTGGCCAGGGCGCGAATGGCTTTGGCCTTTGCCTTGCCGTGCAACGGCTTGCCCTCAATGTGACCGGTGAAGACACCGTCTTTGCTCTCGATAACGGTTCCCAAGCCACCGGTTAGGCCAAGTCGCTTGGCAAGAACCTCGGCGATTTCTAGGGGAGCGGCGGTAATCAACCAAACTTCGCGACCGGCTTTGATGTGCCCCTTGGCTAGCCGAACGGTTTCTGGCCAAAGCTTAGGTTGAATGTAATCCTCGTAGACAACGTCGCTGAGAGCGTGCAGGTCTGCCACCTTGCGGCCGGCAATTAGGCCGAGCGCTCGATCTTGAATCGAAGCGAGCATGTTGGCGTTTTCACCCTTGGTGATGAAACGAAATTGGTGCCAGGCGAAGTTCCAAAAGTCACCGCGCTTGAAAAACTTGCGGTCATAGGCTGCCTTGCCGAAAAGGAAACTGCTTGAACCGCGCAGAATCGTGTTGTCCACGTCAAAGAAAGCCGCCTCGATTTTTCGAGGTTTCGCTTCAGGATTAGCCATTTGTCAAGTTTAGGCGTTTGAGCGGTGTCATTCTTCGATGGCTACTCTTATTAGGTGAACGCTGAAATAACTTTGCAACTGATCGGTAAGCCGGGCTGCCACCTGTGCGATGATGCCAAAAGCGCCGTTGACCGAGTGCTCTTCGGGTTTCGAGCCGCCCATTCCGAGGTCAAGTTGACGCTTGAGGAAGTATCCATCGTCGATGA
>CAZLWT010000077.1:0-6684 GCA_964563325.1 uncultured Rhodoluna sp.
GGTTGCTCTTGGTTGCGATGCCGCGGCCAATCAAACCAGTTGCCAAATCGACTACCTAGATCGTGGCACAGCAGGGGCTAAATACCAGGTCAGGGTTCGAGCGGTTGGTGTGGCCTTCGATGTCATTGCCGCGCTCAACTCAACTTGGACCAAGTCGCTTGAGGTCGAAATCGCAGCCCCCGCCTCAAGAAACCTAAGTTGGGGAAGCGCTCCGGCCGCGAACATGCTCTTCGGGCAACTTCCTGCGATCACGGCCTCGGGCGACGTTTCTCAGGCGACCGTCTCGTATAGCGTGGCACCGACTTCTGCCGAGGTCTGCAGCGCCGACCAATACACCGGGCAACTCACCGCTTTGCGAGCTGGAGTTTGCGCCTACACGGCATCCATCGCTGCCGATGCAGACCATCAGCCGGCGACGCTAAACGGATCGGTGTTCATAAGCCCAGCCTCACCCTCGGTGCCACTTGAAGTTGCAGCGGAGTTGAACGGCAAGGACCTGCAGGTCTCCTGGCTGGCACCCGAGCTCGATGGTGGAAGCCCGATTGCCAGCTATTTGGTTTCGGCTGCCTCGGCAGACAAAGTAAGAACCTGCCGTGTTCTAGCGCCGGCGACCCTGTGTGTGATAAACGGCTTGTCGGCCGCCTCCAGCTTTAAAGTGTCAGTGCAGGCAATCAACACTGCGATTGCACAAAGCGTCGGAGCCCTTTCTGCCGCAAGTGCGCAGGTGGCAGTGAGCGTGCCGGCCGACCCGTTGCCGGCAGCACCAACATTCGAGCCAACGCCAACTCCATCCCCAACGCCGAGCCTTGAACCAACCGCTGAACCGACCCCAACGGAAACTGCCATTCCGGTGCCACCGGTTCAACAGCCGAAGGACCCAAGAGGCCTAGAAAAGCTTGACCCTGCGAAGGATGACCCAGCCGGTGTCGCGAAGACAACCCTGAACGCAGTTGTGCTTGTGACTGCGGCGGCTGCAGCGGCAGCGGCCGCGGCTGGTGCCGCTGGTGCGGGTGCCGGTGCTGCAGGTGCCGGCTCAGGTTCAACTGGCTCTGGCTCTGCCGGTGCAAACGCCAAAGGTGCGGGTGTTGATCACGAATCCAGTGACGTGCGTAATCTAGCAAAGGCATCCTCGGGAGCGCAAGGTGACATCGACTTTGAAAAGCAAAAATGGGGAGATAAACAGACAGTTTGGGCCATTGGTGTGGCCGTTGCTCTAGACCGGCCATTCAAAGAGTTGGCGAAAAAGGTTTCGCCAATATCGCCACTGATGTCAAAAATCTTGATGGAGGGCGCTTACCTTAGGGCACTTTTAGGTACGGCCTCCATGCTGCTGCCAATTGCTGCAGTCGCCCTCGCGCTAACTGCAACAATTGCGACCCACGGTTTACTGCTGCCACCGCCACTCTGGATCATGGCGGCTCTTGCAGCCATCGGAGTGCTTGACGCGTTTGCTGGCGTTGTGGGTGGCTTTGTCTTGGTGTTTGGACTGGCCATTACGGCGGGCGTGCAGTCTTTGGGCGATGTTCGTCTGCTTGCCGGCTTCCTGATGCTTGCGGTTGCCCCCGTGTTCATGGCGTCTGCCTTCCGGGCAATCCGCAGAAGGCCACCATCCAACCTAACCGATTGGTGGGAGCGCGTGACCGACTTCGCGGTGGCTCCGGTGATGGTTTATTGGTCATCAAAACAAATCATTGACACCTTGCCGGCTTTGGCCGGATTGAAACTCGAATTACCACCGCACACTGGATTAGTGGTCGGATTGACGGCAGCTTTGTTTATGGTGGTGCGCATTGTTCTTGAACATTACGTGTCAAGCCACTTTCCCGGTCGATTAGCAGAAAACGTTCCTGAAAAACTACAAGAGCCTTCGCTGCGGCAAAAGATTGCTTCTATTGTTTTACGAGCTTTTGCCTACTTCTTTCTGGCGAGTGCCTTTGTCGGAGTAAATATTTATGTTCTTATCGGTGACCTGTTATTCATCGCACCAGCAGTTTTGATGCTGGTAAAAAACAGGTTCCCCAATTCTCCTGTGCTTTTCCAACTGATGCCCTCTGGTCTTCCAAACCTTGCCGTGGGAAAGATTCTATCGGCCCTGACCCTGGTAGCTTTGACGGCGCTGGTGGGAAACACCCCTGACTTGGCCTCCCTTTCTTTTGCGATTTTGCCAATCCCGGGTGTCATTCTTCAGGTCTTGAAGACCTATGGCCGGTCACCTAGGCCAGGTGACACCCGTTGGTACCTGCGCCCGCAGCTTGCTTGGTTCTATCGAGTTGCCGGTGTGGCAATGTTCTTTTTCACCGTCAAACAAATCGGCGTGATCTAACTCGGGATTATTCGCAAGGCTTTGCCACTTATAAGTAAAGTGCGCTTAAAGCTATCGAAGGGTGTCAAAATGTCTGGTATTTCAAAAAAGTGGTTACCTGGAATCATGGTTCCGGTGGCAATTGTTTTAGCTGCGGTGACTGTGCCGTTGCAGGCGAACGCGGTCGTCGATCTTCCCGACAAGACCGCCCAAGAAGTTCTGTTGATGGTCAACCAAGACCCGAACATTGCTTTTTCTGCCACCATCACCAAGACAGCCGATTTGGGGTTCCCGGCCCTTAACCTGAGCACCGGAATGACCGATTCGATGGCAAAGTCGGCGAAGGACCTTGCCCCCAAGGGCATGGAAGACTTCGTTCCAAAAGCCGCCAACAGCGCGCAACTTGCCGCTGCACTCGAGGTGGTCTCTGGCACGCAAAACGCCCGCGTCTACATTGACGGGCCAAAAAAGCTGAGACTTCAAATTCTTGACCGCATGTCAGAGCGCGATTTTGTTGTAAACGACAACAAGGTTTGGTTCTACGATGCCGGCACAGCAAGCGTCACTTACGCGCAACTTCCAAAAATGCCAGCCATCCAAGCCAGCAAAAAGGCCGAGGCTCGCGCGATGATCGAGCAGTACCTGCAACTTGCATCCATCGACATTTCAACACCGGCAAAGGCTGCAAGCTTTCTGCTTAGCAACCTAGACTCAAGCACCAAGGTTTCGGTTGGTTCAGATGCCAGGGTAGCTGGTCGCACCGTGTACCAGTTGATCCTCGAGCCACGCGCCGCCGAATCACTAGTGGACAGCATCACAATCGCGATAGATTCCGAAACCGGTCTTCCGCTAGACCTGATGGTGCGAGCCAAGGGTCAAAAGGCCCCGGCTTTCGAACTGGGCTTCACCAGCATCGATTTTGCCAAGCCGGAAGCCGCGCTATTTGACTATGCAACCCCACCGGGTGCAAAGCTGACCACCGTTGCCATGCCAACCCAGGCAGACCTGACCAAGGCCGAAGCCGAGTTGAATAAGGCCAAGAGTTCGTACCTGGCTGACCCGACCAAAATGCAATCCATGATTAAAGACCAGTTGAAGGCCGCTGGCATTGACCTGTCAGGCTTGAACCTGAATGACCTCAAAACCGGAAACCTGCCATACGTGACCGGTCGCGACTGGACCACGGTGGTCGATGTGCCGGCTAGTTTGATTCCGGCCGGAATCTTGGATAACGACACCTTCAGCAACCTGACCAAAAAGGTGGCTGGCGGTCGGGTCATTTCGACATCGTTGTTCAACGTGTTGATTACCGACAACGGGCACATCTTTGCTGGGGCGGTCACAATCGACGCACTCCAGGCGAGCGCTTCAAAACAGTGAGCGAACTGGCGAATGACACGTTAGCAATCGAAACCCGGTCGCTAACCAAGCAGTTTGGCAGCCACAAGGCGGTCAACTCAATCGACTTGGTGGTTCCAACCGGGGCAGTGTTTGGCTTTCTCGGGCCCAATGGTTCGGGCAAAACCACCACGATTCGCATGCTGCTTGGCTTGATTTCGGCAACATCCGGTGAGGTTCGCGTGCTTGGTCAAACCATGCCCCAGAATCTCAACTCGGTTTTGCCAAGGGTCGGTGCGCTGGTCGAGGGTCCAGCTTTTTACGGTTACCTGTCTGGCGAGGCCAACCTGATTCGACTCGATTCTGCAGATCAGTTCGCCTCTGCCAAGGATCGAATCGAACGGGTGCGGGCGGCGCTCGAACGAGTCGGCCTGACTCATGCTGCCAAGAAGAAGGTGCACGCCTACTCGCTTGGTATGAAGCAGCGTCTGGGAATAGCAAACGCACTGCTTCAACCACGTGACCTGCTAATCCTGGATGAGCCAACTAACGGCCTAGACCCGCAGGGCACCCGCGAGGTTAGAAACCTGGTGCGATCTTTGGCATCAACCGGAACCACAATTTTTGTCTCAAGTCACCTTTTGGCCGAGATTGAACAGCTCTGCTCTCACGTCGCGGTGATGAGCGCCGGGCAGATCGTGGCTCAGGGCAAGATCGAAGACCTGCGCAAAGAGGGCGAAACCCGCATTCGAGTGTCGACCCCTGATCTTGACGCGGCCTCTGCGGTATTGGTCGGGCTTGGTTTAGAACCAATCAAAACGATGGATGCGCAGTTGCGCGAACAGATTGTTGCACCGCTTCACGACAGCAAACTCGAGGGCGACAAGATTGTTGCTGCCCTGGTCAAGGCTAAGGTTCGCGTGAGCGGATTCGCCGTTGAAGAGCCAAGTTTGGAAGACCGCTTTGTCTCACTAACCGGAGAGGGCTTCGATGTCGTCCAGTAATGCCCCAGTAGCCAGCCCGAAAAGACCGCTTGGTCTATCGCTTTTCGCCACCGAGCTTTCGGTAATGTTTAGGCGCCGACGCACCTGGGCGATGCTCGGTGCCGTTGCGCTGATTCCCATTTTCCTTGCCATCGCGGTGCGTTTGTCATCTCAGGTTTTGGCACCCGGGGAGGGCCCACCGTTTCTTGACCGAGTTACCCAAAACGGGCTCTTTGTGGGTTTCACGGCAATGATCGTTGGTATTCCACTGTTCTTGCCGTTGACGATTGCCGTGGTCTCTGGCGATACAATCGCCGGTGAGGCGGGGCAGGGCACCCTAAGGTACCTGCTTACAGCCCCGGTGGGTAGAGCCAGATTATTGCTCGTCAAATATGCCGGAGCCGCAACTTTCGTTTTTGCCGCCACCATGACCCTCATGATTTCGGGTGCTCTAATCGGCGCCGCTCTCTTTCCGGTTGGCCCGGTGACCCTGCTTTCCGGAGATGTCATTAGCGTTCCAGAATCGCTGCTGCGAGCCCTGTTGGTTGCGGTCTACGTGTCGATTTCGCTGCTTGGTCTTTCGGCAGTTGGGCTCTTCATCTCGACGCTTACCGATGTGCCGGTCGGTGCCATGGCCGCAATCGTCACCGTTTCAACGGTCAGCCAAATCCTAGATATTTTGCCGCAGCTAAGCGTGATTCACCCGTGGCTGCTCAGCCATAACTGGTTGGGTTTCGTGAGCCTGCTGCGCCAGCCGATGGATCTGAGCGCTTTCGGGGCCAATGTCCTGGTGCAGTTGGGTTACATCGCGGTTTTCGGTTCGCTGGCTTACAGCCGGTTTACCACCAAAGACATTTTGTCCTAGGCGGTTGCCGCCGGGGCAATGATTTCGGAGATATCTAGGCGCTCTGCCCGGAACGAGTTCACCGGTTCAGCTGATGCGTATCCGATTGCTATGCCGCAAAGCAACTTATAGCCCTTTGGGATTTCAAATTCGCGATGGATAGGCCTCGCCCAAATCGCCACCGAACCCTGTGCGCAAGTGCCAAGCCCGCGGGCGTGTGCGCTCAGCATGAGGTTTTGCATAAACAATCCGGCATCCGAGACGGAGTATTCGCCAAGCCCGCTGTGCGTGAAGATGAAAAGTTCGGTTGGGGCACCGAAGAACTCATAGTTCTTTTGCCACTGTTTGGCCCGACCCACCGCGTCGCCACGCTCAACGCCCAGGGTGGCGTAAAGAGCCTTGCCGATGCGGCCACTGCGCACCGCTAGCTCCTTTGGATACGGGCGCACGATTCGGTAATCGCTGATTGGCCACAACTTGAAAGTCACTAGCAGGCGCAACTTGGCTTTCCAGCCTCCGGTTTGCGCGGCGGCCAAGGCTTTGTTTCGAGCGAGCAACTCCAAGCTGATTCGCTCGCGTTGGGCACCGCTTGCAATGGCCACTAGGTAAGGCCGGGTGTTTGACCAACTGGGTGCGGTCATCGCATCGGTGAGAATCGCATCCATCGTGCCCTGATCTATCGGGGTTGGAAGGAAATCACGAACGCTGTGGCGCGAGGCGGCAAACTCGCTGAAATCTGCTGGGCTAATCATCTGATTGCTCCTTCGGGTTGGGGCTTGAGGGTCACTAGCGCAACGACCAAACCTGAGCGTCGGCCGAGTTATAGACCAATCTGGCGAAGCGTGAATAGTCACCGGAATTTGGAAAAGCGGGATTGATAAAGATGCTTGCCACGCCCTTCTGTTTGAGTCTAGCCAACAGTCTGTCCTTGGGATGAAGTATGAACTCTTGGCTCAGTTGTCGATTGTGTTCTTGAGCCAACGATGCGAATTTGCTGTCGAAAATCTGCCAGCCATAGCCCTGGCTCTCAAAAAGCACTCGACGACCACTGAAGCCTGAGATCAGAAACCAGGGGTTGGATACCTTCGAATCCAATGGGCAAATCGAAGGCCGTGGCAGGCTTTCTTGACAGTGTTGATTGGTAATCACAACCGAGTCGCGAACGAATGGCAGCAGCAATTCGGCAATGAGTATCGCCCAATAACTTCTCGAAACGC
>CAZLWT010000078.1:0-6659 GCA_964563325.1 uncultured Rhodoluna sp.
GAAGAAGGGAGTAGGCGGAGAAGTTCTCGCCTACGTTTGGTAATCACAGATGTCACGTATTGGAAGAATGCCGATCCCGGTTCCAGCCGGTGTTGAGATTAAAATTGATGGCCGCCACATCGAAGTAAAGGGTCCTAAAGGATCTTTGACTTTGGATGTTGCTGCTCCTATTGACGCAGTGCTCGAAGATGGCAACGTTGTTGTCACCCGACCAGACGATGAGCGCATGTCGCGTTCATTGCACGGTCTGACTCGCACACTGATCGCCAACCAAATTGAAGGTGTCACCAAGGGCTTCGTAAAGGGCCTTGAGATTGTCGGAACCGGTTACCGCGTTACCGCCAAGGGTACTGACATTGAATTTGCACTGGGATACTCCCACCCGATCCTGGTCAAGGCGCCTGAGGGCATCACCTTTACCGTTGAAGGAAACACCAAGCTAACCGTGTCTGGCATTGATAAGCAGGCCGTTGGCGAAGTAGCCGCAAATCTTCGCAAGCTGCGTAAGCCTGAGCCTTATAAAGGCAAGGGTGTTCGCTACGCTGGTGAAGTTGTGCGTCGCAAGGCCGGAAAGAGTGGTAAGTAACCATGGGTATCACTACTAGAACCCGCAAGAACAAGAGCAAGAGTGCCGCACGTACGCGTCGCCACCTACGCCTTCGCAAGAAGGTTGTTGGAAGCGAATCGCGCCCACGTTTGGTGGTAACTCGTTCAGCTCGCCACGTATTCGTTCAGGTTGTCGATGACACCAAGGGCATCACCTTGGCTTCGGCGTCAACCATGGAAGCCGAAATGCGCACAGCTGCCGGCGACAAGACTGAAAAGTCAAAGCAGGTTGGTTTGCTCGTAGCCGAGCGCGCCAAGAAGGCTGGAGTTTCCGAGGTCGTCTTCGACCGCGGTGGCAACAAGTATGCCGGTCGCGTAGCCGCGATCGCAGACGGTGCACGTGAAGGTGGGCTGGTCTTGTGAGCGAAGAAAACAAGGAGCAAGTTTTGTCGACTGAGGCAACCGCGGTTGCAACCACTGAGGTTGCAGCAGCTGAAACTGTAGTAGAGACCAACGAGCGCGAAGCCCGCCGTGGCAGCCGTGACCGCAGCCCTCGTGGCGAGCGTCGCGACCGCGAAGAAACCAAGAGCCAGTTCCTGGAGCGTGTTGTAACCATCAACCGTGTATCCAAGGTGGTTCAGGGTGGTCGTCGCTTCAGCTTCACCGCCCTAGTTGTTGTCGGAGACGGCAACGGCATGGTCGGCGTTGGCTATGGCAAGGCTAAAGAAGTTCCAGCCGCGATCGCCAAGGGCGTTGAAGAGGCTAAGAAGAACTTCTTCAGAGTGCCACGCTCATCGAGCACCATTCCTCACCCAGTTCAGGGTGAAGCCGCAGCCGGCGTTGTTCTACTTCGCCCGGCATCTGCTGGTACCGGTGTTATCGCCGGTGGTCCAGTTCGTGCGGTTCTAGAATGTGCCGGAATCCACGACGTGCTTAGCAAGTCGCTCGGATCCTCAAACACCATCAACATCGTTCACGCGACCGTGGATGCACTGAAGCGTCTTGAAGAGCCTCGTGCAGTTGCGGCCCGTCGTGGTCTGACTCTCGAACAGGTTGCACCACCACGCCTGTTGCGCGATGACGCAAACGCAAATGCAAAGGCAGGTGCCTAATGGCCGCACGTCTGAAGGTAACCCAGATCAAGAGTGAAATCGGTGGCAAGCCTAACCAACGCGAGACCATCCGCACCTTGGGACTGAAGAGAATTGGCGACATCATCGTCAAGGAAGACAGCCCATCGGTTCGCGGAATGGTTCGCACGGTTGCCCACCTCGTAACCGTTGAGGAGATCAACTAATGGCTGAAGAAACCACTCCAGTCGCCGCAGCTAAGCCTGCAGCAGAAAAGAAAGCAGCAGCCCCTAAGGCCGCAGCCGCTCCAAAGGCAGCCGCAGCTCCAAAGGCCGCAGCCGCTCCTAAAGCAGCCGCAGCCCCTAAGGCCGCAGCCGCACCTAAGGCAGAAGCAGAAGCCAAGGCACCAGTTGCCAAGGCAGCCGCTGCCCCTAAGAAGGCAGAAGCCGCAGCAGTCGACAAGGTTCAGGTTCTTAAACTGCACCACCTTCGTCCAGCCCCAGGCTCGAAGAAGGACCGCACCCGCGTTGGTCGTGGTGAAGCATCTAAGGGTAAGACCTCGGGTCGTGGAACCAAGGGAACAAAGGCTCGCTACCAGGTTCGACCTGGCTTCGAAGGTGGTGGAGTGCGTCTAGTAATGCGCACCCCAAAGCTTCGTGGCTTCAAGAACCCGTTCCGCGTTGAGTACCAGGTTGTAAACCTAGAGAAGCTTTCTGAGCTTTACCCAACCGGTGGCAATGTGACCGTGGCCGATCTAGTGCTAAAGGGTGCCGTTCGAATGAACGAACTCGTAAAGGTGCTCGGAAACGGCGACATCTCGGTTAAACTGACTGTCAGTGTCGATAAAGTTTCGAGCTCAGCTCGCGACAAGATCGTTGCTGCCGGTGGATCAGTCGCCGAATAGTCAATAGCTAGCCAGCTTAAGCCAGGAGGCCTAATGTTCAGCGCCGTCATTCGCGTATTCCGTACCCCGGATCTGCGAAACAAACTCGCTTTCACGCTTGCCATTGTTGCAATTTACCGTTTGGGCTCGTTCATACCTGCCCCAATGGTGAACTACACCAATGTGCAATCGTGTCTGGCAACCACTAAGAACACCAGCGGGCTCTATGAGCTTGTCAACCTCTTTAGTGGTGGCGCTTTACTTCAGCTCTCCATTTTTGCGCTGGGAATCATGCCGTACATCACGTCATCGATCATCGTGCAGCTTTTGCGCGTTGTTATCCCACGCTTTGAGACCCTCTACAAAGAGGGTCAGTCTGGCCAAGCCAAGCTAACCCAGTACACCCGTTATTTGACTATCGCGTTGGGCGTGCTGCAGAGCACCACGCTCGTCGCGGTGGCTCGCCAACCGGGAGCGCTCTTCGGAGCCGACTGTACCAAGCCGATTCTTACCGACCCAACCGCACTTGGCATTCTGCTGATGGTCTTGACCATGACAGCGGGAACCGGTCTAATCATGTGGATGGGTGAGCTTGTCACCGAGCACGGTGTCGGCAACGGTATGTCGCTTTTGATCTTCACATCCATCGCCTCTAGATTCCCTTCATCACTGATTGCAATCTGGGACAAGGAGCCAAACGGCCCTGAGACCCTGCTAATCGTGTTGGCCATCGGAATCGTCATTGTTGGACTGGTTATTCTGGTCGAGCAATCGCAGCGCAGAGTGCCGGTGCAGTATGCCAAGCGCATGATTGGTCGCCGCGAATACGGTGGTCAAAGCACCTACATTCCAATCAAGGTCAACATGGCCGGTGTGGTTCCAGTTATCTTCGCATCGAGCCTGTTGTACCTGCCGGCTTTGATCGCACAGTTCAACCAGGCGGACCCGAAAACCGGCAAGGTTCCAGACTGGGTTTCGTGGGTCTCGACCTACCTAACCAAGGGTGACCACCCGCTTTACATGGCACTCTACTTCCTTCTGATTGTTGGATTCACCTACTTCTATGTAGCAATCACCTTCAACCCAGAAGAAGTCTCTGACAACATCAAGCAGTCTGGTGGGTTCATCCCGGGCATCCGTGCCGGCCGCCCGACCACCGAGTTCTTCGAATACGTTCTGAGCCGCGTGACCTTCCCAGGTGCTATTTACCTTGGCCTGATTGCGTTGATTCCACTGGTTGCCTTCTCGGCAATCGGTGCCAGCCAGAACTTCCCGTTCGGTGGAACCTCGATTCTTATCATCGTGGGTGTTGGACTTGAAACAGTCAAGCAAATCAACGCTCAGATGCAGCAGCGCAACTACGAAGGTCTTCTGAAGTGAGCCGGTTTCTCTTGATTGGCGCCCCGGGTGCCGGCAAGGGAACCCAGGCGGCAAAACTTGCAGCAGCCTACGGTGTTCCCGCCGTTTCGACCGGAGACATCTTTCGTCACAACGTTGCCAACGAAACCGAGTTGGGCAGGCTAGCCAAGGCCTTCATGGACCGCGGCGAATATGTTCCAGACAGCCTGACCAACGACCTAGTGCGTGACCGTCTTTCACAGGAAGACGCAGCCACTGGCTTTTTACTCGATGGATACCCTCGCACCGCCGATCAGGTTGCCGAGCTCGATGACATCCTCGGTGGGCTTGGAACAGGTCTCGACGCAGTGATTCAGTTGACCGCAGACACCGACGAAGTTGTTCGTCGCCTGCTAAACCGAGCCATCGAACAGGGTCGCGCCGATGACACCGAGAACGTGATTCGTCACCGACTCAATGTTTACGAAGAGCAAACCGCGCCACTGATCAGCGTCTATGCCGAACGCGGCCTAGTCGTGATGATTGACGGGCTTGGCCAAGTGCAAGAGGTCACCGACCGCATTCTCGAGGCGCTAGCTGCTCGCGGCCTCGAACTCAACCTTTAGGCAAAAATGGCACGCAAGGGTTTTGAACTAAAAACCAACGAGCAAATCCTGTTGATGCGAGAGGCCGGTTTAATCACCGCCGCCGCCTTGGACGCGGTTCGCGCCGCAATCAAACCGGGGGTATCAACCCTCGAGTTAGACGAAATCGCTCACTCCACCATCGTTTCGATGGGTGCAAGATCAAACTTCAAGCTGGTGTCGGGTTACTTTCACACCATCTGCGCCTCAATCAACGATGAAATTGTGCACGGGATACCCTCGGCCGACCGAATCTTGGCTGCGGGCGACATCGTATCCATCGATGCTGGGGCCGAAAAGAATGGCTGGAACGGCGACTCGGCCATGACGGTGGTTGTGCCCGGCGGCGACCCAGAACTTTCGGCAGCGAGGCAACGGCTGAGTGACATCACCGAAGAGTCGCTTTGGGCCGGCATTGCAGCCTTTGCGACCGCAACCAAGGTAAACCAGGTTGGGGCAGCGGTTGAAGATTACGTTGCGTCACAGGGCGACTGGGGCATTCTTGAGCACTATGTCGGTCACGGCATAGGGCGCAGTATGCACGAAGACCCACCGGTGTACAACTACCGCACCCGGGAAAACAGCCCGAAGGTAAACCCAGGGCTAGTAATCGCCATCGAACCGATGGTGGTGGCCGGCAACGAACGAACCGTCATATTGCCCGATGGCTGGACCGTTTCGACCAAAGACGCCTCTGATGCAGCGCACTGGGAACACACCGTGGCACGTCACGCCAAGGGCATCTGGGTGCTAACCGCCGTCGACGGTGGAACGGCGCGACTTGCCAAATACGGCATAACACCCGTAGCTCTGGCATAATCTCAGATTTTGGGTTACCATTTCCCGCCGAAATGTCCTAGTATTGAACTTCGGTGTTTCTACACGTAATCCCTAATCGCAAGGTTATGTTTTTGCGTGCGTTTGTTGCATCGAAGTTAAGCAGATAAGTGAGTGTATGGCCAACAAAGACGGTGTCATCGAAATCGAGGGATCGGTTGTCGAAGCCCTTCCGAACGCGATGTTCCGAGTGGAGTTGACTAACGGCCACAAGGTCTTGGCACACATTTCAGGCAAGATGCGTCAGCACTACATCAAGATCCTCCCAGAGGACCGCGTGATCGTAGAGCTAAGCACCTATGACCTGACGCGTGGCCGAATCATCTATCGCTACAAATAAAAACTTAAGAAAGTAAGAGACATGAAGGTCAACCCAAGCGTCAAGAAGATTTGCGACAAGTGCAAGGTCATCCGTCGCCACGGTCGCGTCATGGTGATCTGCGAGAACCCGCGTCACAAGCAGCGCCAAGGCTAAACCGGCTCCACAGTTTCACCGCAACACATAACTAAATACCTAAAAGGCAGCGCTCAAGTTGAGCTCGGTGGTTATCCATCGAATCAAACGGCACCTCTGGTTGAAGGCCAGAGCCCAAGAAACTGGGGCAGCGCTGACTCAGACCTTCTAACTAACAAGGAGAACCTCCTATGGCACGTGTTGCCGGAGCCGATATTCCAGACGCAAAACGCGTCGAAATCGCCCTAACCTACATCTATGGCATTGGGCGCACCCGCTCGGTCCAAATCTTGGCCGAGACTGCGGTCGACAAAAACATCCGCGTGAAAGACCTCACCGACGAGCAACTAGTTGCCATTCGTGACTTCATCGAAGGAACCTACAAAGTTGAGGGTGACCTTCGCCGCGACGTAGCAGCAGACATTCGCCGCAAGGTTGAAATCGGCAGCTACCAGGGAATTCGCCACCGCAAGGGCCTTCCGGTTCACGGTCAGCGAACCAAGACCAACGCTCGTACTCGCAAGGGTCCAAAGCGCACCGTTGCTGGCAAGAAGAAGGCGGCTCGTAAGTAGCCTCTGGCACTTCGAGACCTCATTAGGATTTAGGAGAAAATCATGGCAGCACCCAAGGCAAAGGCCGGCGCAGCGCGCAAGCCACGTCGCAAAGAGAAGAAGAACATCACCGTTGGACAGGCGCACATCAAGAGCACCTTCAACAACACCATCGTTTCGATCACCGATTCAACCGGTGCCGTTATCTCATGGTCGTCTTCAGGTGACGTAGGTTTCAAGGGTTCAAGAAAGTCGACCCCTTTCGCCGCACAGCTAGCCGCCGAATCGGCAGCTCGCAAGGCACAAGAGCACGGCCTCAAGAAGGTTGACGTTTTC
>CAZLWT010000079.1:0-6651 GCA_964563325.1 uncultured Rhodoluna sp.
CTCGGCGCAGACAACCTCAAAGGCAAACCGAATGGCCTGGTGGTCATCGATTATGGCAACGCCTAGCGGTTCATTTGAGGGTGAACCCAGCGTATCCATCGTCATTTTCTTATTAGGCTCGCAATCGACTCAACATGGTGCGTGTGCGGAAACAGGTCAAAGGCCCGCAACTCGCGCAGTTCGTATCCGGCGGCAAGCAGATCTTTCAAATCCCTGGCCAAGGCCACCGGATCGCAAGCCACATAGATGATGTGCTTTGGCTTCAAAGCGGTAATCTGGCCGATTACCTTGGCACCCGCCCCAGACCGAGGTGGGTCAAGAATAACCGTAGCCTCAGTTTGCGGCGAACTTGAGCCATGTTGCGAATTCGTAACTTTCTCGGCCAAAAAGCGCTCAACCGGGGCAAGCACGGCCTTTGCTTTCGGCAGGTCAGAAAGGTTCAGCGTGGCATCATCGGTTGCTTGACGCAGGCTCTCGACGGTGGTGATGCGCAGCGAGTTGCCGAACTTGCCGGCCAGTGCGCCGGCATAAAGACCGACCCCACCATAGAGGTCTAGGTTGTCGGCGGCCAAATCAATGCCGACCTTTGAAACCATGTCGCAAACCGCTGAGGTTAGAACCTCGGCGGCACGGTGGTGAACCTGCCAAAAGCCACCGGTTGAGATTCTGAAGGTGCGGCCGGCAACGCGCTCGATCAAGCGCTCATCGCCTTTGACCTTCTTATCGATTTGCCACTGCAGTTGACCGGTGCTTGAGGCGGCAATCTGAATCTTGTGAACGTCTTGCCAATTTTTGCGATGGATACCGAGTTCGCGAATATCCTCAACCGCAAGTGGCAGGTCTTTCACCGGAATAACCTCGTGGCTGCGTTCGCGGTATGGACCGGCGATTCCCGATTCGTCGACGTGCAACTGCACCCGGGTGCGGTAGCCAAGACCGTTGGCCTCGTTGTCGCCAGGGGCGGCCTCAACCACGGGGCGCAATTTGATGCCCGCCATGCGCTCAAGAGCCTCTTCGATGACATCGGCTTTTAGTTCACGCTGTCTGGTTAGTTTGATGTGGCCAAACTCGGCACCGCCAGCGCCACCTGCTCCGGCTTCCTTCCAGACATGCTTTACGCGGTCGGGTGATGCCTCAAGAATTTCGATTGGATCGGCACGGCAAAAACCCTTGCCTCCGTCTTCATAAACTCGCGCTCTCACCTTTTCACCTGGCAAGACGTGCGAGACAAAAACCACCCGCCCATCGTGCCGTGCAACGAAGATGCCGCCGTGGGCTACCTTCTCGATGGTCAGGGTCATGGTCTGGCCAAGCCAGTTGATGGTTTTGTTCACACCCTAGTCTTTCACAACTCGTAGTCTTGAAGTTATGACAAGACTGGTTTTGGCCTCAACATCGCCTGCTCGACTTACTTTGCTGCGCAACGGCGGCATCGAACCGGTGACGATTGCACCCGGTGTTGACGAGGACGAAGTCGATGCGGTTGGTCGAGCCGAGGGGTTAATCAAGAACACCGCCGACATGGTTGGGCTGCTTGCTCGGGCAAAGGCCGAGGCCGTGCTGCACCGATCGGAGGCGAGCGATTCGCTCGTGATCGGCTGCGATTCCTCGCTCGAGTTCGATGGCGAAACCTTGGGCAAACCATTGCACGCCGAGGTGGCGCTAGCCCGCTGGAAGGCCATGCGTGGCAGGTCTGGCGTGCTTTACAGCGGGCACTGGCTGATTGACAATCGTGACGGGGCGGTCAGAAATGCCGTCGGTTTGGTGTCTAGCGCAATCGTGCACTTTGCCGATTTGAGCGATGCCGAGGTTGAAGCTTACGTTGCAACCGGCGAGCCGTTGCAGGTTGCCGGGGCTTTCACAATCGATGGATTAGGTGGCGCCTTCCTGCGCGGTATCGAGGGTGATCCGCACACCGTGATTGGCCTTTCGCTTCCGGTGCTGCGCGAGTTGACCATCAAACTTGGTATCGAATACACAACGCTTTGGAAAAAATAGTACGGAATCGGCAAAAACGAGTGCGGTTTTGACCAAAACGGGGCAAGTTTTGCCGTTAAGTGGGGTTCCACAGCGTCTCGAAGCTTTTTTTGTTGGAACTAGCCAATAACTGGTCAAAAAAAGCCAATAGGCTAGTGAATTATGACTGTCACAGCTAAAAAAATCACCAAGGTGCTCATCGCTAACCGCGGAGAAATCGCCGTGCGAATTGCCAGAGCGGCAAAAGACGCCGGAATATCCTCGGTTGCCGTCTATGCCGATCAAGACCGCGATGCAATGCATGTGAAGTTGGCCGACGAGGCATACGCCCTGCACGGCACGACCGGACCAGAAACCTACCTGGTGATTGACAAGATTTTGGCTGCGGCAAAACAGTCGGGCGCCGATGCGGTTCACCCGGGATACGGTTTTCTAGCCGAGAACGCAGAGTTTGCCAGAGCGGTAATAGCCGCCGGAATGATTTGGATTGGCCCGTCACCCAAGGCAATCGAACAGCTCGGTGACAAGGTTTCGGCAAGACACGTGGCCGAGAAGGTTGGCGCGCCGCTGGCACCCGGAACGCTCAACCCAGTATCCGGAGCCGAAGAGGTTTTGGATTTTGTTGCCATTCACGGAGTTCCGGTTGCCATCAAGGCGGCATTCGGCGGCGGCGGTCGTGGCATCAAGGTCGCCTATAAGAAGGAAGAGGTTGCCGAACTTTTTGAGTCGGCCACCCGCGAAGCGATCGCGGCTTTTGGCCGTGGCGAATGCTTCGTAGAGAAATACCTTGAGAAGCCCCGCCACGTAGAGACCCAGTGTCTGGCAGATGCATACGGAAACGTCGTTGTGGTTTCGACCCGCGATTGCTCGCTGCAGCGACGCCACCAGAAGCTGGTTGAAGAGGCCCCGGCTCCATTTTTGACCGATGACCAGGTCAAGCGACTTTACGAGTCGTCGAAGGCCATTCTCAAAGAGGTCGGTTACCAAGGTGCCGGAACCTGCGAGTTCTTGGTGGCGCAGGATGGCACGATTTCCTTCCTCGAGGTCAATACCCGCTTGCAGGTTGAACACCCGGTTTCTGAGGAAGTTTCGGGAATCGACTTGGTTCGCGAGCAGTTCCGGTTGGCCGAGGGCGGTCGCTTGGAATACGGTGACCCAGAGATTCGCGGGCACAGCTTTGAGTTCCGAATCAACGGCGAGGATGCCGGGCGCAACTTCATGCCGGCACCGGGACCGGTTCACACCTTCAAGGCTCCGGCTGGCCCAGGCGTTCGAGTTGACACCGGAGTCGAATCCGGCGACGTCATCTCTGGTTCATTCGACTCGATGATTGCCAAATTAATTGTGACCGGGGCAACCCGCGAAGAGGCTCTGGCTCGCTCAAGGCGCGCCCTCTCCGAAATGGAAATCCACGGCCTTCCAACCGTCTTGCCTTTCCACAGAAAAATTGTCAACGAGCCAGCCTTCATCGGAATCGACGGCAAATTTGGCGTTTACACCCGATGGATTGAAACCGAATGGGAAAACGACATTCCAGCTTGGTCGGGCGATGTTGAGCCCGCCGCCGAGCCTGCCGAACGCCACAGCGTGGTTGTTGAGGTTGCCGGCAAGCGTGTCGAGGTTAGTTTGCCAAAACGACTCTTGGTCGGTGGCGCGGCCCCAACCTCGGGGGCCGGGCCAGCACCAAGGCGCAAGGCCGGAGCCGGTTCAACCGGTGTCGGCAGCGGTGGCAACACCATTAAGGCCCCGATGCAGTCCACCGTTGTTAAAGTCGCGGTATCAATCGGTGACAGCGTGAACGAGGGTGACCTGCTGGTTGTGCTTGAGGCCATGAAGATGGAACAGCCTATGAACTCGCATAAGGCCGGAACGATTAAGTCGATTGGCGCAAGCGTTGGTGAAACGGTTGCGGCCGGCACCGTCTTGTTTGAGTTCGAAGACTAACCTGCCAAAACTCAGTGCTCGTGGTGCCTGACATCGCCCTGCCAGTCGCCTGACCATGGGCAGCTCGGGCATTCACCGTCGGCCCCCAGCTTGATTCCGCACTGTGGGCAAAGATTATTCGAGATCCTCCATTTGGCTGTCTCGTTTTTTGCCGCAGGTGGCTGAAAATCCACCAGTCGCTTTAGATATCTACTTATCCAACTCATGACTGCAAGGTAGCAGTCGGGTCTGACATTAGTTGCCGGTCTGCTGCTAGAGGCTCGGCTGGTGCAAAGCCCTTGCTGCCTCCATGATTGAACCCGATATCGATGGATACACGCTGAAGGTGCGGGCCAGTTCATCGACCGTTAGTCGGTTCTCAACCGCGATGGCGATCGGATAAATCAGCTCGGAAGCCTTTGGCGCCACCACAACTCCGCCGATGACCGTTCCGCCGGTTGAGGCAAAGAGCTTGATGAAGCCCTCCTCGACCCCCTGCATTTTGGCACGCGGGTTGCCGGCAAGCGCCACCTTATAAGAGTTTCCGGTGACCTCACCGGTTTCTAGGGCCTTTTGCGACCAGCCCACCGACGCAATTTCTGGTGAGGTGAAGACGTTTGAGGCCACGTTTCGAACCTGGGTTGGAACCGCGACATCTCCCATGGTGTGGAACACCGCGGTGCGACCCTGCATTGCACTCACCGAGGCGAGTGGCAAAAAGTTGCTGCAGTCGCCAACTGCATAGACGTTGGCCCGTGAGGTGCGAGCAACCTTATTGGCAATGATGTGACCGGTTTCGTTTAGTTCGACTCCGGCTTCAACCAAACCCAGACCCTCGGTGTTTGGAATGCCACCGACGGCCATCAAACAGTGGCTACCAGAAATCACTCGGCCATCTTCAAGGGTCACCTCGACGCCTGACCCGGTGTTGATAACAGTCTTGGCTCGGGATTTGTTGAGCACCTGCATTCCGTTTTTACGGAACACTCGCTCAATGAGTTCGGCAGCGTCTTGGTCTTCACCCGGCAGCACCATGTCGCGGCTAGAGATTAGCGTGACCTCGCAGCCGAGGCCGCGATAGGCCGATGCGAATTCGGCGCCGGTGACACCGGAACCCACCACAATCATGTGCTCGGGTAGTTCGGTCAGCTCATACAACTGAGTCCAGGTCAAAATTCGCTTGCCATCCGGCTTGGCCGATTCAAGGCTTCTTGGGTGCGCGCCAACGGCAACGATGATGGTCTTGGCTTCGAGGCGCTCGGCTTCGACCGCATCAAAAGCGTCGACGATTACGTGGTGGTTGCCATCGAGTCGGGCGCTTCCAATGATTACGCGCACGCCGTGGCTAAGCAGGCTGTCGAGCATGTCTTTGGATTGCTCGCCGGCGATGTGCAAGAGTCGCTCGTTGATGGCCTTGAGATCTAGATCAATCTGCGGGGTGACCAGGTTTTTGCCATCGTGAAAACGGACGCCGAGTTCGGCGGCGTGGCGCACGGCAGCCGCGGCATCGGCGGTTGCAATCAGGCTCTTAGACGGCACCACATCGGTGAGAACAGCCGCTCCACCCAAACCGTTTCGCTCAATGAGGGTCACTTCGGCCCCCAACTGAACCCCGGCTAGGGCCGCTTCGTATCCGCCTGGGCCGCCGCCGATGATGACAATGTGGTGTGGTTTTTTAGTCGAGTTGCTCACCTGTCTATTCTCGCGCAAAAACCGCCGTGACGAGGCGGGCTTGAGTGATTAGACTCAAAACATGAGCAACCCTCTTGAGAATCCACTGGCCGATCCATTCGAAATTGCGAAGCAGGCGGCGGCTAAAATAGCCGAACTCAGTGGCATCGAGAGTCACGATATTGCACTGACTCTGGGCTCTGGCTGGGCCAAAGCCGCCGATTTGATTGGCGAAACCGTCGCCTCGATTCCGGCCACCGAAATCCCCGGATTTTCGGCACCCAGCGTGGTTGGCCACGTTGCAACCATTCGCTCCATTCTCTTGCCCAATGGCAAGCACGCCCTGGTTTTGGGGGCCAGAACCCATTATTACGAGGGTCACGGGGTTCGCCGGGTGGCCCACGGGGTTCGAACCGCCGCCGCAACCGGCGTGAAGACGATGATTTTGACCAACGGCGCCGGTGGCATCAAAGAGCACTGGAAGCCGGGCACCCCGGTGCTGATCAGCGATCACATTAACCTGACCGCTAACAGCCCACTCGAAGGCGCCACCTTTGTCGATCTGACCAACCTTTACTCGAGCCGGCTGCGCGATTTGGCTCGCACCGTAGATTCCAGCCTCGACGAGGGCGTCTACGTTCAGTTCCGTGGCCCGCACTACGAAACCCCGGCCGAGGTTCAAATGGCCAAGATCATTGGCGGCCACATCGTTGGCATGTCAACCGCCCTCGAGGCCATCGCCGCCAGACAATCCGGCATGGAAATCCTTGGGCTTTCACTCATCACCAATCTGGCCGCCGGAATCCAAAAGACCCCCCTGAGCCACGCCGAAGTGCTCGCCGCCGGCAGCGAAGCCGAACCTCGCATCAGCGACTTGTTAGCGCGAATCATTGCCAAGCTCTAAACCCGAAACGATGGATGCGCTGCTCGCAGCCGCCGAGGCTTGGCTGGCTCAAGACCCCGACGCCGAAACTCGTGGCGAACTGCAGGGCCTAATCGCGGCTGGCGACGAGGCTGGCCTGCGCGATCGCTTTGAGGGCCGGCTGCAGTTTGGCACCGCTGGACTGCGCGGTGAACTGG
>CAZLWT010000080.1:0-6597 GCA_964563325.1 uncultured Rhodoluna sp.
ATGGTTCAAGCAGAACCAACTTAACCTCTACCGATGCATTGGCAATCGACTGGCCGGTCGCAAGAGCAACGAATGGCTTTGGGGTTTCGGTTGATGTCGATTCCACTACCTGTGCGTCCACCGCGATGTCCCCCGATGGTGAATCCGCTTGAGCTCTAAGTATTGGAAGGCTGCAAAGCACAACAAAGGCCGCGCAAAAGCCCAGGGCAGAAAACATCAGCCCGAGCGAATGTTTGGTTCGCGACGATTGATTTTGCATTGGCTTTAGCCCTCTGATGCCTTACGCTTGGCGTCGATTTCGGTGAAGGTCAACCATTTGGCGATTTCGGCATTCTTTTTTACAATCCGCTTCCGGATCAAATACCAGATGGCGGATATGAACGCCAGAAGCACTAGCCACGAATAAGGCATCATCCATAGTGGTGAATCACGATGGATATGAGCCAGCACGCCGGGGTTCAGCGCGTCTGCATCTACCGAGGGAACCAGGGTGACGGTAGGCAATAGATAAACCCATTGACCGACGTGAGGAACCGAAATAGCGAATACGCGGCTGGTGCCAGGCAATATTTCCGACATTTCTCCCCTGGTTTTTGGCCCGATCTGGGCACCGAAGACAGAGAAAACCTGAGCCAATGCCTGTGCCTTCAATGAAACGTTGCCGTTGTTTGCCACGGTGAACTGCTCCACGATGGTGCCGTCAAAAGGGTTCCAGGAGGGGTTGTAGGTTGAACTAAAACTAGTGATGGTGAGGCTGGGGGTGAGTGCACCCTGCACTCGAGCATATAAACGTGTCACGATGCGGCGTTGCACCTTGATTTGACCCTGTCCAGGCGTGATTGTGGCAACTGCCACTCCACCGGCGTGGTCTCCAGGTGTCGCAGTGGTTGGCACGTTTAGGTTGAAGGGCAGCGATACTGCAGTGTCGTGTTTGAGGGTGACCATCACTTGCTTGGCACCGTTTTCGAAGCTAACCCAGGAGCCAACGTCCTTAGGGGCTTGGTCATTGGTGGGCACGTCGTATGAGCCATCTAGAGTCGTCGAGGCGTCGGCAGCATAAACAATCAGTTGGATTGTGCTGGAACCGGTGTTTGATACGAAGAGTTCATCAGCCACGGATTGTCCGGGCGAAAGTTGGTAGGTAAATCTTGAACGACTGTTATCAATGTGCCCGTTAACCGCGGGCTCTGAAGAGAAGCCGCTCGTTCCGTCACCTGCGGCAGCCAAAGCAGGCAGAGCCGACATGGCGAAAACTAGCGAAAGCGCAAACGCCAGTAGGTTTCGGGTCTTATTCACAAAGTTATCTTTCAGTCGATGCTTCGATATTGGTGAAATGGAGAGGGGCAATAGCCCCTCTCCATCCACATTGTACTTACTTGGAGTAAACAGTCACTGTCACGGTAGCGGTGTATGTTCCCGCTGCCTTGTACTGTGGCGAAACCAACTTTAGGTTTGCGTTCACAACGGTTTGACCAACTGTGTTTTCGGCCTGAGTTAGAAGCAACTTAGGCTGTGATGCCAGGGTGTATGGGTAGCTTGTCGAACCAGCAACCGAAGCGGTTCCTGCTGCAACATTGCCATTGACCGGGCTTGAAACTAGGTATGGAGCGATGCCTAGCCATTCCTTGCCAATCTTGACGCTGCTGTCGTTTGACTTGACGAAATCGGTAGCCGATACCTTCAGGTCCCAACCATCGCGAGTCACAACACGGCCATCGTTGATGGTGATTGCACCAAGCAAGCCAGTGCTTGTCGAGAAGTTGTTGACCAAAGAGGCACTCGAGAGGCTGGCAGTTGCGTTGTTAGGAATCGACAAAGCTAGCTGACCGTTTACCGCGTCAAGAACCGAAGCTGAAACTACGATGTCGCCAGAAACTACAGCGTCACCTTCAACAGTGTTCGTTGCAGAGCTGGTCTTCGTAACGCTGGTGAAGCCAGTCTTTGCGTAGGTTGCAACAACGGTGAAAGCCTTGCCAGCGTCGTTGGTGACAGTGGTGTAGCTGCTTGAGGTTGCACCAGAAACGATGCTGCCGTTTGAGTACCACTGGTAGGTGACATCGAAACCATCGGCGATGTTGCTGCCAACAGCTGCGTTTAGGGTGTCACCTGAGTGAAGAGCCGCAAAAGCAGGAGTGTGATCGATGTTTGCCTGCAGACGCGTAACCGTGATGGTTGGGGTTGCGTATACGTAGTCGGTTGCTGCAGCTGTCCAGGCACCCGTGCTAGCGGTGACTGAGATGTAGCGGTAGTAAGCGCGGTCAACGGTTACACCGCTGTTGCTCAAACATGCGACACCGAGGCTGTAGTCTCCACCGGCCGACTTGATTGCACCGGCACCTGGGTTGCCCGAGGTTAGACCCGCTGGCTTCAAGTTAGCCTGTGAAACGGTTGTTGTTCCGCCCACGAATGCCGCACTTGCAAATGCTTTCCAGCTGCCCTTAGTTGACTCAGCACCGCGAGCCGAAAGGAATACTGCTGCGCCTTCGCTTGATGACGGGCAGCTCAGTGCACTGGTGATGTCAGTGGTCGATCCCGATGAGATTACGTTGTCACTCCAAGCAAATGTCGTTGCTGCATCCGCAACATAGGCATCGTTCAGGAATACGCGAACTGGCCCAAAAGACCCGTTCGATTGGGTGGTGGTGGTGCCGGCAGCTTGCGCTGCGGCACCGAAGCCACCCACCAAGGTTGCTGCGATGGTAGCCACCACAGCTACGCGAGATAGTGATTTCTTCATTTTTTTCCTTAAGTGTTTTCGTTTAGTTACTTGGATTAGTTCTTGGCGATGTTGTAGTCCTGGACCGAAGCTGGAAGGAATCCGAACTTCAACTTCACAGCAGCTGCAGTGTAGGCACCGAATGATGGGTAGTTAGCATCGGTCATGTTTGCGTAGCTGAAGCTTGAACCGCCCTGGTAGGTGAGGCTGGTTGCATCGGTGTAGTCGAAAAGGGCCTTCAAGACAGTGTCATAGAGTGCGTTGGTGCTGTCGACGCGACGCTTGTCTACGAATAGGTAAGTGTCACGACCCCAGGTGGTGTCCTTGTAGTAAGCAACTACTGGCTTTAGGTTCGGAGCGGTGCCTGAAACAGATGCGGCGCCCGATACAAAGCTTCCAAGGGTAGCTGAACCTGACTTGTCGTAGCTCAGACCGTTCTTCATTGCGATCCAACGTGAGGCCGACATAGGCATGATCTGCCCGGCAGCTAGCGTTGACGCGTCGTGCTCTTGACCAACGCGAACACAGGTTGAAACGTCAGTGGTCGAGGTTGGGTAAGACTCAGTCGAGCTTCCGGTTACGGCCTTCATGAAGTCCTTGCGGGTTCCTGATCCAGCCTGAGGAATGACAACCTGAGTGATGTGGTAAGTGTTCATGGTGGTTGAATCACAAGCTAGAAGCAGGAGCATGTCAGCCTTAGAGATGTAGCCGTTCGCGCCAGGAGTCACGGAAGTTCCGTAGGCGAAAGCGATTGCATCGCGACCGAAGGTGTAGCGACCAAGCTTGCCAGCTGCGTCGACAGTGCCACCGCTTGAACCGCGGGTGATGTCGATTGGGGTGTTAGACAGTGTCACTGCAGCGTAAGGAGTACCTGCAACTGAGGTGTAGGCAGTGGCTGCAATCTGTGCTTCAAGTGCAATACGGCCATCGCCTGAACCGTTTGGGCGCTGAAAACGAACACCGTATGGCTTGGTGATGATGGTCGCGCTACCGGTTGCGTCAAAGTTACCCAGGGTTGAGCTGTCTGAAGCGGTGGTGCGAACACCAGTGCCAGTTGCGCTTGAACCGTTTGCGAGTGCGCCAACTACGTCTTCTAGTGTGTCAGAGCCTACGATTGCGTATCCATTGGAAACTGGGTCAAAGGCCTGTGCCGGAATTGTCGAGAGACCGAGCCCAGCAAGTGTAAGACCGGCTACCGCAGTAGCGATAACTGATTTCTTGATTTGCATTGTTTTCCTTTCGTATGAACCGCAACCTCTTGGTTGCAGCGATCTCAAAGTCATCTTTGAGAAACTTTTTTGTTGCGTTTTCGGCGACCGATGCGAGGGTAAAGCAAGCTCGCAGCCACTCCGGCAGAAAATGAAAATGGAACAGTGGCAGCCAAAGGTGTCAACTGCGGGTCGTTGGGTGTTATCGGGCCCAGCGAAAGCTGAACCGGGTTGCCACCTGGCGAGGTTGTGGGGCTGTCAGTTGGAATGTTGTCCGTGGGCGACTGTGAAGGATTTGGGGTGGGGGTGGCCGAGGGTTGCTCGGCACCAAGGGCGATAAGCGATGCGTCTTGCAGTGCCTGCTGAATCATGCCTTGCCCCAGGGGGGCATAACCTGGTGGTAGCTGACCCAGGTCGGTGCCAGAAACTTGACCAAGTGATGCTGCGTATTTTATGAAGGCGGCATAAGGTGCCCGAAGATTCGAATCGAGAATGGTCGGATTCACTGCGGCGTAAATCGGCATAGTCAATGGATAGGCAGTCTCGGCAGCCTTCGCTGATTCGCTGTCGAAATCAAAGCCCATGATCTGGCTGTTTAGCTTCGAGCTTGTCATTGCAGCCTGAGCCGCGCTCATCGAAAGCACGCTGGGGCTCACGAAAGTTCCAGCCGGATTCCGAAGTGAGGCGTTCACGCAGCCATATTTTGTTGCCGATGGATAACTGGTGATTGCTATCACTCTTTGATTACCCTGAAATGCGCCGGAGGACTTCGTGAAGTTAGGAGGAACGGCGAGTGCGTTCCATCCACCGAGGGCCATCGGGTCGCCACGCAGAATCTTATAGGCCGCACTGTCAAAGTCGCTTACATAGGGACGCCAACCAACTAGGTTGATAGCTCCACTGCCACCGGGTTGCCCGAGTGTGCTCGCTTTTTCTATGGGGTCAGCTTTTGGAAAACTTCTGGTTGGCAAGTCCAAAGCCTGGCCCGTTGGGTTGAGCGTGGACTCAATCGAGTACCAGGGGTTTACCACCATGCCCCATGGGTCGGGCTCGCCTTCCATAAAGGCCCGAGCGTCGGAATCGCTCATTATGTATGACCAAACCTTGTTAGCCAAATCTGATCTGCCTAGTGGCACAATCGCATCTGAGACCCCAACGTCAATAATGTTTTGGTATTTCCACTCGACATCGTTGACAGAGAGAAAGTCCGGGTCGCTGGTTATGTTTCTGGCATTCAAACCTGGATTCAAATAACTCTGATAACCAATGTGTGATTTGTCCGCTGGCGGCAAAGAGTCGGCATAGCTAGCCGTGATGAGTTTGGCCAGTAACCTTGGAGTTAGATTCAAACTTGAAAACGCGGCGTAATTATTCTTTGTGTATTGACTTGGAATCTTGCCGCGTGTGCGCACACTTCTATCAATGGCAAATGAAACCACCACGCCAGACACGGCAACCGGTGCGTAGAGCAGCTTGTCTTCAGTGCCGTTATCTAATGGTTGAGAGGTAATTGCCAAGGGAGCATTGGGGTCGGTCGCTGCGGTTACCAATGAGTCAGCCTCATTGTCTGTGCTAAGAACGTAGGCGGAACCGCCGGGCACCGAGCAGAGTTTTGGTTGCCAACTTGATACGGCCCGGGCGATAAGTTCACTTCCTGCGATTTGCTTCTCGGCCGATCCGATTGCGCATCGCACTCCGACTGGTCGAAAGTTGAGCTTGAAGGCTAGTTCGTGCTTCCAGGAATCCCAAAACAAACCCGACTTAGATGTTGAGTTCTGTCTGTTATCAGCCAGACCGCGCGGAATCACAACGAGCCAGCAGCTACTGCCCGTCGCAGAAGCGCCAGAAACAATAGGGGTTCCGCAGCCTAGGCCCGGAGACTGCATCACTGTTTGTACTTCGAATTTTGTGTACCCGGTTCCCGAGGCATCCGACCCGGCCCACCTCACCTGATTGTTGGTGTAGTTGGTATAGAACTGGTTGTTGTTTAGGTCGACGCCTTCGTCCTGGTGCTTGGTGCCGTCTTCACCAGTAGCTATGGGGTTAACCGTTTCGCCCGTTGTTGCTCTGAACGGGACCGCTACGTAACTCGTGTCTACACCACCACCAACAGGCAGGGAGTATTGAAGGTCATTGGCATCGATGGTGTCGTTCGACATCATGTTGTCACGGTTTGATCCAGAGAAACCTGACAAACCATACTGACAAGTTGTGCGATCTGGCCTAGATGAATCGGTTGGGTCATCACCCCAGCACTGTGCGATTTGTAGAAAGTTTGTGCCACCGTTGTCGCCGGTTGGACGGGTGGACTCCTTGCCTCCGGTCCAACTCACAATCACTGCTTGTGAGGCCAAGTCACGGGATTGTGACACGGTGACCTTTAGGTCGGGCATCGGAGCGGTGCCAACATAAGGGTCGAAACTTTGGGCGGTGACCGTCTGGGTGCTAGAAGTTGCGCTCTGCGAAACAATGTCCGCCTGAGACGGAGTGGCCGGAAGAAGTACTAGAACCGAGCTGGTAATCGCGGTTGCTAGGATGCCACCAAAGACAGAACGCACGCCGGCGCGCATCCATCGCTTTGTGTCAGCCTCGCTGACATTGTGACCCTTTTGTACCATTCCTAGAGATCGGAAGAGCACACGTCTGAACTCCAGTCACATTCAGAAATCTCGT
>CAZLWT010000081.1:0-6521 GCA_964563325.1 uncultured Rhodoluna sp.
CGCAGTGTTGGCCAGGTAGCAGTGCCATCTCTAAGTTCAAGAAGCGATGCGCTCATGCCAACGGCATCCCAGTGGGAACCATCCGAACCCCAGACTGTGGGAGATATCCCTGGTGAGTCGGCTGGCCCGACAATAGCCGCACCGGCTCCATCGCCAAGCAGGAAGGAAATGCTTCGGTCGCTCGGATCTATGAAGTCTGAGAGCTTTTCGCCACCGATGACCAAAACATATTTAGCCATACCGGAGCGTACCAAAGCGTCGGCCTGGGCTATGCCGTAGCAATACCCGGCACAAGCCGCCGAAATGTCGAAGGCTGGGGAGGGGTTTGCCCCGATTTTCTCAGCCAAAAGAGCCGCTGCCGAAGGAGTTTGGTGCGGATGAGTAATCGTGCTGAAGATTACGGCTTCAATCTCTTTAGGATCGATTCCGGCCTTTTTGATGGCTTCGTTGGCGGCTTGTTCGGCCATATCCATCAAACTCAAAGACGGCGATGCGCGTCTTCGCGTTATTATTCCGGTGCGTTGGCGAATCCACTCGTCACTCGAATCAATTGGCCCCGCAACTTCCTCGTTGGTAACAACCAGGTCTCCTCGCGCTGCTCCCAAAGAATATATGCGTGAATACTTGACCGGCGTGTACTGCTTTAGTTCGGGCTGAGTCATGAATACTCCTCGGTTCTTTATAAACTGTGGTTCTTGATGAGCAAGCGCGCTGCGTCAAGGTTATCTGGTGATTTGAGTGCCAGCGTCTCAATTCCTGGCATTGCACGTTTGGCGAGTCCCACCAAAGTGCCTGCGGGTGCAACTTCAATCAGGGCTGTGACCCCGGCGGCAACCAAGCGCTGCATACATAGGTCCCAGCGCACGGGGCTCGCAATTTGACTGACCATCAGGTTTAGGTATTCCCGCCCCGAGGTCACGATTTGCCCCGCGGCGTTAGACCAAATTTGAATCTCAGGATCCATGACTTCGAGGGTTGCGGCAAGGTCACCCATTGTGCTTACGGCGCTTCCCATGAAGTTGGTATGAAAGGCCCCGGCTACCTGCAGGGCAATAACTCTCGATCCGGCGGGTGGATCGGCAATCAGTCGTTGGATGTCGGTACTTAGACCGGCGGCCACGATTTGCCCGGCCCCGTTGTAGTTTGCGGGTTGAAGCCCAAGTTCGCTCAACTTGGCTTCGACGGCCATCAAATCACCGCCGAGAATGGCGGCCATTCCGGTGGCTTCTAGTGAGGCAGCGGCTTTCATGGCTGCGCCTCGGTTTTGCACGAAACTGATTCCTTGCTGGGCGCTAAGTATGCCCGAACCCACGGCGGCGGTTATCTCACCCACCGAGTGACCCGCGATGCCCGAAACACCAAGCTCATGAAGCGAAACGCCAAGCGATATTGATCCCAGGGTTGCCACGCCACTGGCCACGATTAGCGGTTGGGCAATGGCAGTGTCACGAATGGTTTCAGCGTCACTCAGGGTTCCGTGAGCCAAAAGGTCAATACCCGAGTGGTGCTGCATCTCCTCGATGTATGTGCGGTATTCGGGAACTTCCAGCCACGGGGACATAAAGCCTGGGGTTTGGGCGCCTTGACCCGGGCAAACAATAACAATCATGGATTTAACCTATCTGCGTTTTCTGTTTTCATGTTCCGACATCGAACCAAGAATAAGCGCAACCTGAAGCACAAAGGACTCGCGCGCGCCGGTCGCATCCCATCCGATTAGATCTGTGATGCGCTTCAGGCGATAACGCACGGTGTTGGGGTGCACAAACAGTTCTCTCGCTGTCGCCTCAAGTGACCTGCCGGCTTCGAGGTAGCAGGTGAGAGTTTCGAGCAGCTCTATCGAGTTTTGGATCAGTGGAATATAAATGCGCTCCACAAGGCGCGTTTTGGCCAGTTGATCCCCGGCCAGGGCTCGTTCGGCGAGCAAATCATCTGCAAACACCGGTCTTGGGGCTTTGGGCCAACTCTGCACCACGCTGAAGGCCGACAGGGCGGTTTTTGCCGACCTTCGAGCCTGACTCACCGATTTCACCGGAATGCCAACCACGATTGGGCCCGCTGCGAAACGATCCGCTAGTGCCTTAGCGACTTTCATGGATTTTGATTCGGCGTCTAGAGCCGAACTTTCGGTGTTGGTCAACTGACCCAGCACCAAAACCAGGCGTGTGCCATGAACGGCAAGCAAAATATCGGCACCGAGTTTGCGAGCGACTCGCCGGAAAGATTCTTGGTCGAAGGGCTCGGGCGCTGTTCCGATTAGCACCGAAACCTCACCTTTGGCTCGCCATCCGAGGGCGGCCACTCGCGAGGAAATTTCGGCTTCGGGCTCATCGCTCAGAATCGAATCGACGACCAGGGATTCTAGCCGGGCGTCCCAAAGACCTCTCGCCTCGGCGGCGCGAGCGTAAACATCGGCCGCTGAAAACGCAATCTCCCTCGAATAAAGCAAGACGGCCTCGCGCAACGATGGATTCTCTTGAACCACTCGAGCTTCAACCACTTCAACCACCACGCGAATCAACTGCAGGGTTTCGAGCAGAGAAATCGTGCGAATCAGCTCGCGTGGCGCGGTTGAAAACACATCGGCCGCAACCCAAGGCTGCGATCCCGGTGATTCATACCAGGCAACAAATGAACCTATGCCGGTTTGAGCTACCAGCCCGACCGCAGATTTGCGCTCGGGTGCCATGTCTCGATACCAGGGAAGCAATGCATCGAGTTGTTTGAGAGTCGCTGTGGCAAGTTCACCCGAGATCGACCTCAACCAATCGAGTGTTGGCTGTTTAGCTTTCGCCACCGGCCGAACCAGAGGTTCCAGCGGCGACATCGTGCAAACGGTACTTGTCGATTGCCTGCTGTGGAATCGAGGCATCAAGTTCGCCGCGAGCTACCAACTGCTCGAGAACCCGAACCGCGATGGATGGGCCGTCAATCTTGAAATACCTTCTGGCTGCCGCTCTGGTGTCTGAGAATCCAAAACCGTCGGCACCAAGAGTTGCGTAGTCACCCGGAATCCAGTTTCTAATCTGGTCCTGAACGGCATGCATGAAGTCGCTAACTCCCAAGAATGGACCTTGGGCATCGGCGAGCTTTTCTGTTAGGTAGGCAACCCGTTTAGGTTCATTAGGGTTCAGGAAGTTCTCCTGATCCTGTTTGAGGCCGTCACGGCGAAGTTCGGTCCATGAGGTGACCGACCAGATGTCAGCCGAAACGCCCCAATCCTGAAGTAGCAAATGCTGTGCTTCGTGTGCCCAAGGAACAGCGACTCCGGAAGCCAGAATCTGAGCCTTAAGCCCAGTTGCGTCGTTGCGGCTGACGCGGTGGATGCCGCGGGTGATTCCTTCGGCATCGACATCGGCCGGTTCGGCTGGCTGCACATAAGGTTCGTTGTAAACGGTGATGTAGTAAACCACGTTGGGATCCTCGTGGTTTCCGCCATACATGCGTTCGATACCGGAACGCATAATGTGACCGATTTCGTATCCGTAGGCCGGGTCAAAACTGATTACGCCCGTGTTGGTTGAGGCTAGCAGTGGCGAGTGTCCATCGGCGTGTTGAAGACCCTCACCGGTGAGCGTAGTGCGGCCAGCGGTGGCACCAATCATGAAGCCGCGGGAAAGTTGGTCGGTGGCGGCCCAAATTGAGTCGGCGGTTCTTTGGAAACCAAACATCGAGTAGAAGACATAGATCGGAATCATTGCCTGGCCCTGGGTGGCATAGCTGGTAGCAACGGCGGTGAAGGCGGCAATCGAACCAGCCTCGTTGATACCGGTGTGCAAAATCTGCCCAGCGCTGCTCTCTTTGTAGGAGAGCAAAAGCTCACGGTCTACCGAAATGTAGTGCTGGCCATTCGGGTTGTAGATTTTTGCCGTTGGGAAGAAGGCATCCATACCAAAGGTTCGGGCCTCGTCAGGAATGATTGGCACGATTCGGTGCCCAAACTCTGGTGAACGAAGCAAATCCTTCAGCAGGCGGACAAAAGCCATTGTGGTCGCTACCGATTGGGTGCCTGAGCCGCCCTTGGCAACGTCGTAAACCTTTGGCTCGGGGAGTGCGAAGTCAACATACTTGCTTCTGCGCTCAGGGATGTAGCCACCAAGTTCGCGACGGCGATCCTGCATGTACTGAATTTCAGGCGCGTCCTGGCCAGGGTGGAAATATGGCGGCTGATAAGGGTTCTCTTCAAGTTGCGCATCAGTGATCGGAACGTGAGTCTCGTCGCGGAACTGCTTGAGGTTGTCGAGAGTTAGCTTCTTCATCTGGTGTGTCGCGTTTCGACCCTCGAAGGACTTTCCAAGCGTGTAACCCTTGATCGTCTTTGCGAGAATGACGGTTGGTTGACCCTTGTGGTTCATGGCTGCTTGGTAAGCGGCGTAGATCTTCTTATAGTCGTGGCCACCGCGCTTTAGGTTCCAAATTTGATCGTCTGACATACCCTCGACCAATTTTGCGGTTCGAGGGTCTCTGCCAAAGAAGTTCTCGCGAACGAATGCGCCGTCTTCGGTCTTGTAAGTTTGGAAGTCGCCGTCCGGAGTTTTGTTCATGAGGTCCACAAGAGCACCCTCGTGATCGTTGGCAAGCAAGGTATCCCACTCGCGACCCCAGACCACCTTGATGACGTTCCAACCGGCACCTCTAAAGAAGCTCTCCAGTTCCTGAATGATCTTTCCGTTGCCTCGAACTGGTCCATCGAGACGCTGAAGGTTGCAGTTGACTACAAAGGTAAGGTTGTCGAGTTTGTCGTTGGCAGCTAACTGAAGCGCTCCGCGGCTCTCAACCTCGTCCATTTCGCCATCACCCAAGAATGCCCAAACATGCTGGTCGGCCGAGTCTTTGATGCCACGACCAGAAAGGTAGCGGTTGAACTGGGCTTGGTAAATGGCATTGATAGGGCCGATTCCCATGGAAACCGTTGGGAACTGCCAGAAATCTGGCATAAGTCTCGGGTGTGGGTATGACGATAGGCCGCCGCCGGCGTGGGACTTCTCTTGACGGAAGCCGTCCAGTTGGCTGGCACTCAGTCGTCCCTCGAGGAATGCTCGCGCGTATGGACCGGGGGAGGCGTGGCCCTGAATGAATACCTGGTCACCACCGGTTGGGTGATCTTGACCGCGGAAGAAGTGGTTAAAGCCAACCTCATAAAGTGAGGCGGAAGATGCAAAGGTCGAGATGTGGCCTCCGACACCAATGCCGGGGCGCTGGGCACGGTGAACCAGCATCGCTGCGTTCCAACGCATCCAAGCGCGGTAAGTGCGTTCGATTTGCTCATCACCGGGAAAATCCGGTTCGCTGGCGGTGTCAATCGTGTTGATGTAGTTGGTGGTTGGAACAATCGGCACGTTCAGCTGCAGTTCATTCGACCTGCGAAGCAGGTTGAGCATGATTTCTCGAGCTCGCTCTCGACCGTGGACTCGAGCCACTGCATCGAGGGATTCAAGCCACTCCGAGGTCTCCTGTGGGTCTTGGTCTGGGTTCATTACCGCGTAGGCATCATTGTTGTTGACGGACACCGGGATCCTCTTTCTGAGTGACATCCCATTTTTGAAGGGATTTGCAAAGATTGTCATGGCTGGGGGTATAGCCTGAATAGAGTTTATTGTGCGAGAGCGCAGTTAAGCGCGAGTTTGTCAGTTTCAACCCCAGTCCTATGAAACCCACGTTTTTGGAGAAAAATAAATGTCCTTGATTATCGGTGACTCTGTTCCAGACTTCGAGCTTTCCAACCAGTTTGGTGAAACCGTCAAGTTGAGCGACTTCCAAGGAAAGAAGCCTGTTGTGTTGGTTTTCTACCCTTTGTCGTTCAGCGGCATCTGCACCGGTGAGCTTTGCGAAATCCGGGATAACTTCTCGCGGTTCCAGAATGAGAACGTAGAACTGCTTGCAATCTCAGTGGATTCAAAGTTTGTTCAAAAGAAATTTGCTGAAGAAGAGGGTTATAAGTTTTCTGTGCTTGCAGATTTCTGGCCACACGGCGCAGTTGCTAAGCAATACGGGGTCTTCATTGAAGATGCGGGCATCGCTAACCGAGCAACTTTCGTAGTGGACCTTGAGGGCAAATTGGTCTCAAAGTTCATCACGGCTCCGGGTCAAGCAAGATCTCTTGAGGAATATGACCGCGCTTTGGCAACACTCGCCTCGTAAATGAGTTAGAGTTTTACTCGTTGCTTTTGCAACATCCTCGAAAGAGGGGCCTTTAGCTCAGTTGGTAGAGCGCCACGCTTACACCGTGGATGTCATCGGTTCGAGCCCGGTAGGGCCCACAGTGTCTTGATTGCTGCGTGGGATAATTCGCCCTCGCGGCAGTAGTATTTCGATATGGATTCCATGTTTAGCCCCCCACCGAGAAAGTCCCTCTCTGACGAGGAACTTTCTGCAGCCATTGGCGCTCCACGCAGTGATGAGACTGGAATCTTGGCGGCCATGGAGCTGCTCGAGACTCAAACCAAACTGCGAGAGCGTGATTTGCGCGATCGAACCGACTGGGAAGACTCGATGTTGCGGTTGGGCAGCAAAGAGGCCCT
>CAZLWT010000082.1:0-6486 GCA_964563325.1 uncultured Rhodoluna sp.
AGCCCGAGCCATGATTTTTGACTCCGTTTATGATTCTTACCGCGGAGTGGTGACCTACGTTCGAATGATTGACGGGCATCTGGCTCCCCGTGAAAAGATTCAAATGATGTCTACCAGAGCGGTTCATGAGCTTCTTGAAATCGGAGTTTCATCACCTGAACCCGAGCCAACCAAGGGGCTTGGAGTTGGCGAAGTCGGCTATCTTATTACCGGAGTGAAGGACGTTCGCCAATCAAAGGTCGGTGACACGGTCACCAATCAGGCGAAGCCGGCAACCGTTGCCCTGAAGGGTTATAAAGAGCCACTTCCCATGGTTTATTCGGGTATTTATCCAATTGATGGTTCCGACTATCCGGTGCTTCGCGAGGCACTCGACAAACTCAAGCTCAGTGATGCCGCCTTGGTCTACGAACCGGAAACCTCTGTTGCCCTAGGATTTGGTTTTCGCTGCGGTTTTCTTGGTCTGTTGCACCTAGAAATCGTAACCGAACGGCTCGAACGAGAGTTTGGCCTTGACCTGATTGCCACCGCACCCTCGGTGGTTTACGAGGTCACACTCGACACCCTGCAAGAGATCACGGTAACCAACCCGAGCGAATTCCCGACCGGCAAAATCAAGAAAGTGCTCGAACCAATGGTGCGAGCAACAATCTTGAGCCCAAAGGATTACGTAGGCGTGATCATGGAACTCTGCCAGGGTCGACGAGGAACCATGATTGACATGCAATATCTCGGCGAAGATCGCGTGCAGCTGAGGTATTCGCTTCCGCTTGCTGAGATCGTTTTTGATTTCTTCGATCAACTCAAGAGCAAGACACAGGGTTATGGGTCTTTGGATTATGAAGAGACTGGATTGGCTGAAGGCGACTTGGTCAAGGTTGACATCTTGCTTCAAGGAGAGCAAGTGGATGCATTCAGTGCCATTGTTCACAAAGACAAGGCCTACGCCTACGGCGTCATGATGACAGGTAAGCTTCGTGAGTTAATTCCGAGGCAACAGTTTGAGGTTCCAATCCAAGCCGCCATCGGAGCCCGAATCATCGCGAGAGAATCTATTCGAGCGATGCGCAAAGACGTTTTGGCTAAGTGCTACGGTGGCGATATCAGTCGAAAGCGCAAGTTGCTTGAAAAGCAAAAAGAAGGTAAAAAGCGCATGAAGATGGTCGGTCGGGTTGAGGTGCCTCAAGAGGCATTCATCGCCGCGCTTTCCACCGGTGACGAAAAAAAGGCTGAGAAGAAGGTCAAGTAGTTGGCCGGCCCACACCCAATCGCTGACCCGGCACCGAGTGACGGTTTATTACCGGATCAAGTGCTGGCGGGTGCTTCGACTAGATCTTTCCACGCCTACCTGCACATTCCGTTTTGTCGGGTTCGTTGCGGCTATTGCGATTTCAACACCTATACCGCAACTGAACTCCGGGGAGAAAAGCAATCAGATTTTGCCTCCCGAATGACTTCAGAAATCCAGTTCTCGGTCAAGGTGCTGCAAGAAGCCGAGTTACCGCCAAGGCAACTATCATCGGTGTTTTTTGGGGGAGGCACCCCGACCCAGTTGCCCGCCGAAGATTTAATTGAAGTCCTGAACCAGCTTCAAGAGAGTTTTGGATTCTCGGATGGTTGCGAGATAACCACCGAGGCAAACCCAGATGATGTCTCGAAAGATTATCTTCAGAAGTTAGCAAATGCCGGGTTCACTCGAGTTTCAATCGGAATGCAATCAAGCGTTCCCAGCGTCTTGGCAACTCTAGAGCGAACCCACAACCCCTCTAATGTGGCCACCGCGGTTGCTCTTGCCAAAGCCGTCGGGTTGAAAACCTCGATCGACTTGATATACGGGGCACCCGGTGAATCTATGGCTGACTGGGAGACAAGCCTCAAGTCTGCGATTGAACTCGAAACCGAGCACGTATCGGCCTACTCTTTGATAGTTGAGCCGGGAACAAAACTTGCCAGGCAGATAAAGAGCGGCCTGATGACCGAGCAAGACCCAGATGAGCTGGCCGATAAATACGAACTGGCTGAAGCTATGCTGAGCGAAGCCGGTTTCGAATGGTACGAGGTGAGCAACTGGTCTAGAGGCGAAACAACTCGATCGGTTCACAATCTCGCCTACTGGAAGGGCAACGATTGGTGGGGCTACGGTCCAGGCGCTCACAGTCACATTGGCGGTGTGCGTTGGTGGAATGCCAAACATCCATCGACATATGCGCAGAAGTTAACCGAAGGCCAGTCACCCGCGGTTGGGCGCGAGACTCTAGACCAGCAGACCAGACTTGAAGAGCGCATTTTGCTCGAACTTCGCATCGCGGAGGGTATTGGCATTGAGACGATAAAAGCTCTAAACCCAGACGCAAATCGATGGATAAGCCAATACATCGCGACCGAATTGATTGATGCCCCTAGCGCTCTTAGAGGCAGGCTGGTTCTGACGCTCAAGGGTCGGCTGCTTGCCGACTCGATGGTGCGACAACTGCTGACCTAAAACACTTTTTGCAATTTAACTCGGTAGTCGCGCGCGGGCAGGATAATATTGGCACTCTAAGGCTTTGAGTGCTAAAAGGAGGTGCGCAATGATTCCAGAAAGAAGCATCGAGGTGCTGCGCGCCATCGTTCAGGATTACATCAGGAGCAGAGAGCCCGTCGGTTCCAAGTCCTTGGTTGAGCGCCACTCGTTCGGAGTTTCTGCGGCCACCATCCGAAACGATATGGCACTGCTTGAAGAAGAAGAACTTATCGCTGCGCCTCACACCTCGAGCGGGAGGGTGCCAACCGATAAGGGGTACCGACTCTTCGTTGATCGACTGAGTGAGGTCAAACCGCTGTCTCCGGCAGAGAAGCAGGCAATCGAATTATTCATCACCGACAGTGCCGACTTGGATGATGTTTTGGGTCGCACCGTGAGACTGCTTTCGAAGTTGACCAACCAGGTTGCGATGGTCCAGTATCCCAGCCTAGGAAAATCTCTTGTCAGGCACATCGAGCTAATTCCGGTGAATGAGTCAAAAGCGATAATCATGTTGATAACCGATTCCGGGCGCATTCAGCAGCATGTGTTTGAGCATTCTTCCAGTGCCGGTGTGCTGGCCGAAGTTCGCGGCCGTTTGAACGAACAACTTTCTGGTCTGGCACTTTCTGCGGTGTCTGCAAAACTAGACACCATCGAGGATCTTTTTGAACCCGCGCTCAGACCGCTGTTGGCAACCATCAAAGAGAATCTTCGCGAACTCATCGATGCCAACCGACAAGAGAAGATTCTGCTGTCAGGCACTGCTAACCTAGCGCGAAGTGAATCCGATTTTCCAGGAAGCATCAGCCCTGTTCTTGAGGCCATTGAAGAGCAGGTGGTATTGCTTCGCCTAATTGCTGAGATGCAAGCCGAGGCGCACGGTGTTTCGGTTCGTATTGGAAGAGAGAACCAGCTCGACGGATTCGCAAACACCACGGTTCTGGTGTCGGGATACGAAAACCAAGGCCATGAAATTGCCAAACTTGGGCTAATCGGGCCAACCCGAATGGATTACGCAACAAACATAGCTGCGGTCTCGGCCGTGGCTCGATATTTAACAAAAACACTAGGACACTGAGGGAAATTTTGGCAGACCACTACGAGGCGCTTGGTGTCTCACGCTCGGCAACGCAGGATGAAATTAAAAAGGCATATCGCAAACTCGCTAGGGAACTGCACCCGGACGTAAACAGCGATACCGCCTCGCAAGAGCGGTTCAAGTCGGTCACCCATGCCTATGAGGTTTTGAGCAGCCCAGACTCAAGGCGCGACTATGACATGGGCGGGCAAAACGCTTTCGGTGGATCAAACTTTGACTTCGGCGACATTTTTGGTTCGTTTTTCGGTAATGGACAGCGCGGCCCGAAGTCGCGTGTTGAGCGTGGCCAGGATGCCTTGCTGCGGGTCGAATTAACCCTGAAAGAGGTCGTCTTCGGCGCCGACAAAAACCTCGAGGTTGACACCGCCGTGCTTTGTGAAACCTGTCACGGCTCATGTTGCCAGCCAGGCACCGCACCCACAGTGTGTGACATTTGCCGTGGTGCCGGTCAGATTCAGCGGCAGGTTAGGTCGCTGCTTGGAAACGTTATGACCTCTGCCGCCTGCGGAAGTTGCCGCGGTTACGGACAACTGATTTCCAGCCCCTGCGTCGACTGCCGGGGTCAGGGTCGGGTTCGCGCCAGACGTGACATTGAACTGAAAGTTCCAGCCGGTGTTGAGGATGGACTTCGGCTTCAACTGAGCGGTCAGGGTGAAGTTGGTTTCGGAGGAGGCCCAAACGGCGACCTCTATGTGGACATTGTGGTCCGGCAGGATGATGTATTTGGTCGACAGGGTGATGACCTGACCTGCACCCTTGAGGTTCCACTGCACGATGCTGTTTTAGGATCGGTGGCCAAGATTGAAACTTTTGACGGCGAGCAAACCGTTGAAATTCACGCGGGTCAACAGACCGGCGATGTCATAACTTTGAAGGGCAGGGGTGTCACCCACCTTAGAAACGCCGGACGCGGTGACCTGCGCGTTATGGTTCAGGTGGTCACCCCCACCAAGTTGGATTCCAAACAAAAAGAGCTCTTCAAGGCCCTTGCCGCGTTGAGGTCACAGGACGAGTCGCGTTTGGTTAAGCAAAGTCACGGATTCTTCTCTCGTAGCAAGGGTCGTGGTTAGTTTTTGGTTGAGCCGCTTTTTAGGTTTGAAGGCAAAGTTGCTCCGCAGGTCGGTTCAAACGTTGCACTGACCGAGGCTGAAGCCAAACATGCCATTGCCGCCCGAAGAATGCGGGTGGGCGAGGCGATTCAGCTTTCAAACGGCAATGGAATGCGTGTGCGAGGTCACGTGGCCACGATAGCGCAGGCAAGCCTGACAGTTCAGGTTGAATCGGTATTCCAACAGGCGGAGCCGGAACTTAAATTTACCTTGATTCAAGCTCTGGCGAAGGGCGACCGCGATGAACTTGCGGTGCAAGCCGCCACCGAGGTTGGAATCTGGCAGGTCATTCCTTGGCAAGCGAAACGTTCGATTTCTCGCTGGGATGGCCCAAAACAGCAAAAGGGTGTCGCCAGGTGGCAGAGTATTGCAAACGAAGCGAGCAAACAGTCGCTTCAGGTCTTTGAACCGGTTGTTCTGCCCGCGCAAGACAGCAAGTCTTTGCCCAAACTTTTTCCCAGCTTCGATTTGGTTTTGGTACTGGATCCCGAGGCGGACACTCAAATTGGCTCGATTGAACTCGGCCAAACCGCAAAAATTGCCCTGATTATTGGCCCCGAAGGTGGAATCTCTGATTCCGAGATTTCTAGGTTCACCGAGGCTGGGGCAGTTCGCGTGAAACTCGGTTCTGGCATTCTTCGAACCTCAACGGCGGGCATCGTGGCGCTAACCGCGTTACAAACCAGGGCCGGAATGTTCGGTAACTAGACTGAAACAGATGAATGAAACAATGTGCATTTTTTGCAAAATAGTCGCCGGCGATATTCCTTCGAAACTCGTTGCTGAGACCGAACACACTATTGCCTTCAACGATCTGTTTCCGCGCAAGCCGGTTCACGTTCTGGTGGTTCCAAAAAACCATTACGCCAATGTGGCTGAACTGGCATTTGAAAACCCCGCGGGACTGGTTGATCTGGTTCAACTGGCTTCAAAGGTGGCAGAGCAACTAACCGAGGGCGCCTACCGGTTGACGTTCAATACTGGGTCGGCGGCCGGTCAAAGTGTTTTTCACGCCCACGGTCACGTAACCAGCACCCAACCGAAGGGTAAAGATGAGTAAACCGGTAAAGGCATCGGAAAGTCGAATCAGTGTTTCCAAGGTCGAAATGTTGGCTTTGCTTGGAATCGAAGATCGGCTACTCAAGACCCTCGAGGCCAGTTTTCCTGATGTACAGGTGCACGTTCGAGGCAACGAAATATTGCTCAGCGGTAGCGCCGAGCAGGTCCTACTGGCTGGCGAATTAATCAGCGAGATGATCGAACTGGTTCAGAGCGGTCAGCTGCTTACCAGCCAAGACATCAGTCGGTCGGCGAAGATGCTGGATGAACAAACCGCCCGCCCAAGCGAGGTGCTGAGTCAGAATATTCTCAGCTCGCGTGGCAAGAGCATTCGACCAAAGACTATTGGTCAGAAGAACTACGTGGATGCCATCGATGAAAACACCGTTGTTTTTGGCGTCGGGCCTGCGGGAACGGGAAAAACCTATTTGGCGATGGCCAAAGCCGTTCAAGCTTTGCAGCGAAAAGAAATTAGCCGGATCATTTTGACCCGACCGGCTGTTGAGGCGGGTGAGCGACTCGGATTTCTGCCAGGAACGCTCAATGAGAAAATCGACCCGTATTTGCGACCCCTGTTTGATGCGTTGCACGAGATGTTGGATCCGGATTCCATTCCAAAATTAATGGCGGCGGGCACCATCGAGGTGGCCCCCTTGGCCTACATGAGAGGTAGAACCCTCAACGACTCGTTCATCATTCTCGATGAGGCGCAG
>CAZLWT010000083.1:0-1309 GCA_964563325.1 uncultured Rhodoluna sp.
AATCCTCACACCGGCGCAAACCGAAGAGCTGCTTAGCCAGTTTCGGTTTTACGTCTGGAATCAAAAAACCGGAATGGTGCGATGGATGTGCTCTTGGGACACCACCGTCGAAGACGTTGACGCGTTGATCGCGGCCGCCGCCAAGACTCTTTAGGCAATCCCAAGCCGGATGAGGCTTGGGCTGGAATAATCTAGTCAAGGCGTGGTTTACTAGAAGTATGAATACTTCAAAGACCGCGATTACCGCTGCCCCGATTGCCCCAGTTCTAGCCAACCGTTGGTCGCCACGCGCCTTCGACACAAACTTCGAAATCAGCCAGCACGAGCTGCTTTCGGTTCTTGAGGCAGCCCGTTGGGCCGCATCAGCAAACAACGGCCAGCCATGGCGCTTCTCGGTTGCCGTTCGCGGCACCGAACTTCACGGCAAGGTGGCCGAGGGTCTAAATGGCTTCAACCAGTCATGGGCTCCGCACGCCGCTGCCCTAATCGTGGTTTCGGTTCAGAAGTTCCACGCCGATGGCAGCGCAAACAAGGGTGCTCACTATGACGCTGCCCTTGCGGTTGCCAACATCAGCGTTCAGGCAGAGGAACTTGGCCTGCACACCCACCAGATGGCCGGCATCACCCACGCCAAGTTGCATGAAAACCTAGAGTTGGCCGATGACCTTGAGGTTCTAGTTGTGATTGCGATTGGCAAGATCGCCGCCGCTGACACCCTTCAGGGCCCAGCCTACGAGCGCGAGATTGCACCACGCACCCGCTTGACCCTTGACGAAATCGTTTTGCACGGCAAGCCATAAGCACAATAGGCGTAGCCTTTGACTATGTTGTTGCCGATTCACACTTCATCAATCTCTGATCAAATCAGCGCCTGGTACCCAGGCCTCGGTTCACTAGCTTTTTACCTGGTGGTCTGGGGTCTGGTGTTTGCCGGTACCGGTTTATTTATTGGTGCGTTCGTGCCATTTATCACCGGTGACTCGCTGGTTTTTGCGGCCGGCTTGGTTGCCGCATCGTCTAACGATGTGAACATCTGGCTGATGGCGATTGGTGTTGGTTTGGCGGCTTGGCTTGGCGATCAGGTTGGTTACACGCTTGGGCGTCACTTCGGCCGGCCGTACCTCGATAAGCGCAAGGGCAAGTGGCTGAAGGCCGCGATCTTGAGGTCTGAGGGCTTCTATGAGCGTTGGGGCTGGTGGGCGGTTGTGATTGGCCGATTCATGCCTTGGGCTCGGGTGTTTGTTCCACCCATTGCCGGCGTTGCCCGCATGAACTACTACAAGTTCTTCTCATCAAACTTGGTTGGCGC
>CAZLWT010000083.1:1409-6467 GCA_964563325.1 uncultured Rhodoluna sp.
GGTAGTGCTAAAAAGTTGAGTCAGTGACCAACAGGTCGGCCAACTCGGCCGAGCGCTCACGAGCGTAAAACTCGAGCTCTTGAGCGGCCCAAAGCCCCCACTTATCGTCAAACTTGTGCCCGTCGCGGGCCAACCAGCGCTCGTGACGCACGGCCTCGTCAACCTCGAGCCAAACCCGCAGGTGCGCAAACTCGGAAGCCGCCAAAGACAGTGCCCCGCAACCCTCCACGATTAACGGTGTGCCGCCCGAAAACTCGCGCCATTGGCCAAGGCGTGCATCCATCGCCCAATCAAACTCTTGCCACTCGGCACGCACTTGCCGACCCAATGGCCCAAGCACGAAGCGCTGCAGGTAATCGACCCCGGCCTGCAAGCCGCCCCAACCCTCATATAGATCGTCCATGTGCAGAATGCGAGGCAGTGAATCGCCCTCGCGAAACAGCCCGCGCTGCACCAAATCGGCAAGGGTCGACTTGCCAGAACCGGCCCGGCCATCAATCAAAACGATGGGGCTGGCAACCCCGGAATCGATTAGCTCGAGCACGCGAGCAACCACGGCATCGGCAGCCGAATCGGGGGAGAGTTGCAAAGTGTTCACGGGTTCAAGATTAACCCCTGCTGGTATTGTTGGCAGGTGAGACAAGCAATCCAGACCCCAGCAAACCCAAGCGGCCAGCCAGAAGCCCAAACACCCAGCGCCAGACGCCTAGACATTCAGGGCCTTCGAGCCCTAGCGGTCACCGCGGTTGTCGCCTTCCACGCTAACTTGTTCATACCGGGTGGCTTCATCGGCGTCGACATCTTCTTTGTGATCTCGGGTTTTGTCATCACCGGCATGCTGCTGCGCGAACTTGAGCGCAACAAACGGGTATCCCTAGTCGATTTTTATGTGCGTCGAATCCGCAGGCTGACCCCCGCGCTAATAGTCGTTTTGATTGCCACGATTATCGTCAGCCTAATCATTTTCTCGCCAATCACCAGCCAGAAAAACGTCTTCATGACCGCCGTTGGCGCGTTGCTGATCAGCTCAAACTTTGTGATTGCCGCCAACACCGGTGGCTATTTCGACCTGCCGGCCAAGACCAACCCGCTGCTTCACACCTGGAGCCTGTCGGTTGAAGAGCAGTTCTATGTGGTTTACCCGCTGTTATTTGTGATTCTGTTTGTCTGGTTGGCCAAGACCCTCAAAAAGCGCACGCTACAAATCAGCATTCTGGCCCTTATCACGGCGGCCTCATTCGCCCTGCCGTTACTGCCAATCAACGGCAACGACTTCCTTGCCCAACTAACCTCTGGCTACTATTCACCGCTGCCAAGAGTTTGGCAACTCGGAGCCGGCGCGCTACTGGCCTTCGTGGCGGCACCAAAACCCGGAAGCGCCCTTGCCAGACCTCTTGCCGCGAACCTCTTTGGCTTCGCCGGTCTTGCGCTTGCGGCCGCAGGTTTTTGGGGCCTCAACGAAAACATCACCTATCCGGGTTGGGCAACCATCGTGCCGGTGGCGGCCGCCCTTGCGCTGCTTTACGCGGGACTACTGCCTGGCGGCCTGGTAAACCGAGCTCTGGCCACCAAGCTTCCGGTCTTCCTTGGCAACATAAGTTACAGCTGGTACCTGTGGCACTGGCCAGTGCTGGTTAGCTTTGGCCTGATGTTTCCAGAGCTTTCAAACTGGGCTTGGATTCTTGGAATCGCAAGCATTTTGCCGGCCTGGTTGTCCTACCGCTTCGTCGAAAGCCGCTACCAGCACAAGCGCGAAACCCACCCAATCAGAACCTTTGCGGTGGCCGCCCTGGCAATCTCGCTTATGCTCGGCGGAATCTATGCCCTGAACACCCAAAGCAAACAGGGTTATCACAACAACTACATCAAAGACCTGCAGGCCTCGGTGCTGCCGAGCTATGCCGGCCGAAACGCCGGTTGCCACGCAACCCTGTCGCCCGACAAACTTGGCGCCAAATGCCTCTTCAACAAAACAGCTAGCGGCACCCCGCTCTATCTAATCGGCGACTCAAATGCCGATCAGTTTAGCGACGGGGTCTTGGCAGCCGCCAAAACCATGCACTCGCCAATGCGCGATGCCACCGCCTCTGGTTGCCCGGTGATTCGCGGCATTTACATAAACTCGAAAGACGGCAACCCGCGCAACGCCCAAAAGGACTCCTGGGTCAAAACCTGCGCCCGTTTTGCCAACGGCACAATCGATTGGCTAAAGACTCAGCCGCCGGGTGTCGTCATCTTGGCAAGCACCGATGGCTACTACTTCAAGCGGGACACCGCCATCAAGGTCGATAACCATTACCTCAGCGGCACCTATCCCAACGTGCTCAACCTGCTGCATGCGGCCCTTGCCCTAACGGTTCACGATATTGAAGCCTCCGGCCACAAGGTTTTGCTTGTGCAAACCATCCCGCAGTTTGACACCAAACCCTATGTTTACACCCCAACGAACTGCAGCTCGGCGACTATCCTGGCCGGAAAATGCAAGCTGGTGATGCCAAGAAGCTTCGTTGACAAGGTGCAGGGCCCATCACGCAAGGTGGTGGCAACCGTTGCCCAAGAGACCGGTGCGACCATCTTTGACATTCGCGATCTGCTTTGCAGCCCGACCAAATGCGAGACCCTGACCAAAGCCGGGATGTATCTATACCGTGACCAAACCCACATTTCGGCGGCCTATAGCAAGACCCTTGGCCCAACCTTTGTGAAAGCACTCACCTCGCTAAAGGCCCAGCCTAAGAAATAAAACCCAAACACTAAAAAGCTAAAAACTAGCCCTCAACCAAAACGTCTGGGTGCTTATCGAAGCGATAGCCACCGCCACGCACGGTGCGAATGATGTCTTCATAGCCGGCAATCTTGGCGCGCAGGCGACGAACATGCACATCAATCGTGCGATCGTTTGGCGCGCTTGAGTCATCCTCGCTCCAAACCAAGTCGACGAGTTCGCGCCGGGCAATGGTCACGCCCTCGTTTTCGATCAGGTAGTTCAACAGTTCGAACTCCTTGAAGGTCAGCTCGGCATTCACTCCATCGGCGAAAACCTTGTGGCGGTTTAGGTCAACCACGATTCCCTTCGCGGGCAAATCGAGCCCTGAACTAGCCGGCGCAACAAGTTTGTCGATGGCTCGAGGGTCGCGCAGTGCGGTTCGCACCACATCAACGCTCTTGCCACCGATTCCAACCGGCGCCAGGGCAACAGCCGCGTAGGTCTGAGCACCAGGTAGCTTCTCGGCCAGGGTTTGGCGCAGCGCAGCGACGATTTCGCTAAGCGAGGTGCCGGCGGCCAAAGCGGCGACCTCATCGATTCCAACGTAGAGCGCGAAGCCACGGGCCTCGGTTTCGGTTGGCACGGCCTCAAGTGGCGAAGCCACGCGCGCCGATGCCACGGGGGCAGGCGCAACGGGGGCAGGCGCCACGGGGGCAGGCGCTAAAGCGGCGGAGTGACGGTAGTTATCTAGGTTTGCGATTGACATTATAAAAATCCTTAGGGTGTATGCGAGTGAGCGGCCAGGGTGCCAGCTGGCCAAATTGGGTTGTAAAAAATCGACTGCGCTAAATCGCAGGATTTTGGCTGGGGTTCTGGTGTCTGCTAACTAATGGCTAAAGAGAGCCGGTTTTTTGGTTAGCGACACATTCGCATACACATCATGTTGCGCATCATCATGGTCGGGCGTCCTAGGGTCGCCTCCGACAATGTGGTGTGGTTCGCAAATGAAGTCATACCAACATTATGGCAGATTCCCAGCTAACCCATCAACCCCAAAGTGCAAAGCCACTTTACATATCGACCACTATCTGTAAAGAATTCTCGCAATTCTTTACAGATTGGGCGTGAGTCTTTGTTTATAACCCAACGCCTGGTTGATCTAGTCACCGGCAAAACCTCAACAGAAACATTCAACGCTTAACCTAGAAGCATGAAGAAACTATGGATGCCCCGCCTCGCGCTCACCGGGTATCTCATCTTCGTCTGTTTTGTGCTCTTTTGGCCGGTGCCGGTGGATTCTCAAGGAACCACCCACGAGATCGTCAAACACGTCATCGACTACACCCAAAAGACCGAATCACTTCGCTGGGCGGATTACAACTTTTTCGAGGGCTTCGGCAACGTGTTGTTGTTCATCCCAATCGGAGCCTTGCTCACGCTGGCGGCACCAAAACTTAGTTGGTGGCGGGTGACCCTGTTTGGGGCGGCGTTTTCCACCGCAGCCGAGCTGATCCAGAGTTTCTTCATCCGGGCTCGGGTTGCCAGTTTGCTAGACGTGGCCCACAACACACTGGGTGCGCTGTGGGGCACGCTAGCAATCTTGGTCTTTAGTCGCTTACTTAGTAAGGGTAAGCAGGCTGGTGGCGCGGAATGACTGGTAAACCTTGTTAGCACCAAAGATGGCGATGGCGGTGTAGGTTCCAGCCTTCAATCCACTTGGCTTGATGCTGAAAGAGAACTTGCCCTTGCTCGATGAGGTCACTGGCTCTGAGGCGATTACGGTGCCGTCAGAGTTTGCAATCTTGAGCCAGCCACTGCGGTTGGCAACCGAGTTGAGACCCCAGGTTAGAGTTCCACGAACGGTTAGGGTCGGCTTCTTGGCTGCCGACTTGGTGTTCGCTGTCAGTGCGATGGTGCCGCCACCGATGCGACCAACACGAATGCTGTCGTATGCGGTCTTCTTGCCGGTCATCTGGTTGCAAGAGGCAGCGCTAGCGGTTACCTTATAAAGGCTCGCAACGTTCGGCGCCTTGAGCTTTACCAGACCGGTGGTGCCCTTCGAGTCGGCAACACCAGAAACAACTCCCGAAAGGGCGGCGTTTGAGCCGGTGGCCGAGAACTTGAAGTTAACCTTGCAGCCAGGGTAGACATTGTAGGCGCGGGCCGAGATGGTTGATCCGGCGTTGACGTTATCGTGCACGTCTAGCGAGACGGTCATGGTTTTGCCGGCTGGGTAAGCCTGGGCAGATCCTGCCCCGAGAAGTGCCCCGGTCAGTGTGGCCGCGACGACGGCGATTGCCACCAGTTGTTTCTTGTTCATTGTTCCCCTTATTAGTTGATTTTATTATTGT
>CAZLWT010000084.1:0-6453 GCA_964563325.1 uncultured Rhodoluna sp.
CCAACGCCGCGCAGTTGCAGTCAGTCGACAGGGTTATCGGGAGCATGTTGCATGGCCCAGTCCTCGCCAAAAACCCAGCCTTGGTTGAACAAATAATCGCGTCACTAGGTATAGATGCCAGAGTGGATGCCGCTATTTCGGAAAACGAAAAAACCGCCACTGACCGAAAGGTCATCGACGGTTATCTCGAAATGGTTTGGAACCTGGAACGTCAACTAGCGAGCGAGTAGTTTCTCGGTTTCGTCATGCCAGTTGAGAGCAATGGCCTCTAGCTTCTGCTTGTTTTCGTTTCCGTGGTGAGCGCAGAAGAATAGTTGCCCGGTGCTTAGGGTCACACGAATGTAGGCCTGGGCTCCACAAGCATCGCAACGATCGGCGGCTGTAAGGTCGCGATCCAGAGACTCTTCAATCTCGTTGTCGTCATCTAGGTCTGTTGGTTGCATAATAATCTCCTTCTACAAGAACATATCAACACACGGCGGTCGTAAATCTTTCCCCTAGACCCCAAGTTTCGCTAACTGCGAAGTATTTCTTTTGCTGATAACGCCCACCGTGTCAGATTATTTATCCCCGCGATTCGCGGATAACATTTTGAGGTGCCCAATACCGACTATTCAGCCCGCCATCTTTCAGTTCTCGAGGGGCTCGAGGCCGTTCGCAAACGACCGGGAATGTACATCGGCTCAACCGATAGTCGCGGTCTCATGCACTGCCTCTGGGAGGTAATCGACAACTCGGTTGATGAGGCACTAGCTGGGCACGGTGACGCCATTCAGGTAATCCTGCACGCCGACAACAGCGTCGAGGTGCGAGACACCGCACGAGGCATTCCAGTTGACATCGAGCCGAAAACTGGGTTGGCCGGTGTCGAGGTGGTTTTCACGAAGTTGCACGCCGGTGGCAAGTTCGGCTCCGGTTCATACGCCGCATCGGGCGGTCTTCACGGCGTGGGTGCCTCGGTTGTTAACGCACTGTCGGAACGGCTCGACGTAGCCGTGGACCGCGATGGTAAGACCTACACAATGTCATTTCGTCGGGGCGAGCCGGGAATCTTCGATGACTCTCAAGGAGTGTCGGGAACCAGCCCCTTTGCGCCCTTCGAGGCCGAAAGCCACCTAATCGAGAAGGGCAAGGTGCCCAAGGGTGTCACCGGCACCCGAGTGCGCTACTGGGTCGATCCTCAAATCTTCATCAAGGACGCACATTTTTCGACCGAGGAATTGATCGAACGTTCCAGGCAAACCGCGTTTCTTGTTCCCGGACTCTCTTTATCCATCGAAGACTTCAGGGCACCTGAACCTACCAAACAGGTTTTCAAATACGAGGGTGGAATCACCGAGTACGTTGACTTCCTAGCGGTTGATCCGGCTGTCACTGCCACCTGGCGTCTTGAGGGTTCTGGGCGTTTCACCGAAACCGTTCCGGTGCTTGATCAAAGTGGCAACATGGTGTCTCAAGAGGTCGAGCGCGAATGTCAGGTTGACATAGCGGTTCGTTGGGGCACCGGATACGACACTTCGGTGAAGTCTTATGTGAACATCATCAGCACACCAAAGGGTGGCACGCACCTGGTTGGCTTCGAGCAGGCGCTTCTTAAGGTGCTTCGTGCCCAGGTCGATGCCAACGCTAGAAAACTGAAACTGGGCACAGACAAGGTTGAAAAAGAGGATGTTTTTGCCGGTCTTACCGCGGTTATCACGGTGCGATTGGCCGAGCCTCAGTTCGAGGGGCAAACCAAAGAGGTTCTAGGAACCCCGGCGGTCAAGAACATAGTGGCCAATGTGGTCGCAAAGACGTTGTCTGCTCGTTTTGAAAGCACCAAGCGTGAAGACAAGGCGCAAACCACCTTGCTACTAGAAAAGGTGGTGGCAGAGACCAAGGCGCGAGTTTCGGCGAGGTCTCATAAGGAAACCCAGCGTCGAAAGAACGCTCTAGAAAACTCATCGCTGCCAACCAAGCTAGTTGACTGTCGAACCCAGGAAACCGCAGGGTCCGAGTTGTTCATAGTTGAGGGTGATTCGGCTCTTGGAACCGCCAAACTGGCCAGGAACAGTGAGTATCAAGCTCTTCTTCCGATTCGAGGCAAAATCCTCAACGTGCAGAAGGCCTCGATTGCCGACATGCTTTCAAACACCGAGTGCGCTTCGATTATTCAGGTCATTGGAGCGGGCTCCGGGCGCAGTTTCGACCTGGCATCCGCAAGGTACGGCAAAGTTATTTTGATGAGCGATGCAGACGTTGACGGTGCTCACATTCGAACCCTGTTGCTGACCCTTTTCTTCAGGTACATGAGGCCACTGGTCGAAGCTGGCCGGGTTTACGCTGCGGTGCCACCGCTTCACCGGGTTGAGGTAATCAATGCTGGTAGTCGTGCAAACGAGGTGCTTTACACCTATTCGCAGAATGAGCTCGAGTTGCTGCTCGCCAAGTTGGCCAAGACCGGCAAACGTTATAAAGAGCCGATCCAGCGCTATAAGGGCTTGGGCGAGATGGATGCCGATCAGTTAGCTGAGACGACGATGGATAAAAACCGCCGCGCCCTTCGCCGAGTGCGGGTACAAGATGCCGCGGCGGCCGAGACCGTTTTTGAACTCCTCATGGGCAATGAAGTCGCGCCGAGGCGTGATTTCATCATTGACTCGGCGGATGGTTTTGAGCGCGAAAGAATCGACGCCTAAGCCGTTCCAACGTTGCCGATTACGGCCTTTAGCGGGCTACCCGAGGCATCGCGCTTTGAAAGTTCTGCAGTTATCGCCAGAGGCTTAGCGTCGGCGGTGGCTGCCCTCGGAGCCTCTATTGCAATCGCGATATATAGCTGATCTTCATTTCGGTTGAACTTGTGAGTTCTGACTCCGCCGGTTGCCCTGCCCTTGGCTGGGTATTCGGTGAGAGCGGTAAGTTTTACCGATCCGGGATCCGTTCCCGCGAGGGCTGCCGAACTATTCGCCGCGGTCAGGACCACCGCGGTGGTCAGGTCTTGAACCACGTCGAAGGCGATTGTGGTCGACCCCGCCGAAAGATTTACGCCAGCCACGCCGCCGGCAAGGCGACCTTGCGGTCGCACCTGCGCTGCATCGAAGTGCAAAAGTTGAGCGTCGGAGGTAATGAACACGAGTTCATTCGAGTCGGTGGCCAACGCGGCTCCGACTAATTTGTCCCCTGGCTTTAGCGCAATTATTTCAAACTCGTCTTTGGCTGGGTATTCGTCTAGCACTCGTTTAACAACACCGAGTTTCGTGCCAAGGGCAAGTTGGTTTCCCTCGGTCAGTGCAATGACAGTTAGAACCGTTTCATCCTTGGGTAGCCCCAGGAAGCCTCGCACAGCAACCGCGGAACCGGCTTGAAATTGGATGCCCATGCTTGGAATATCGCTCGCATGAATGCGCAGCATTCGACCCTTGCTTGTGACAAAGCCAACATCAGTTCGGGTTGAGGTAGTCACTCTGGTGAGAACCACGTCGTGAGCGTGGCGCTTGGTGTCCGGTCCGGCGACCTCGTCAGAGTCGTCGAGTCGCCCAACCAATCCCGTTGCCGTTAGAACAACGGTGCAGGCGGTGTCGGCCAGCTGTGCACTCACGTTCGCGGCCTTGGCCATTGATAGTGGCTTCACTTCGGCCACATCAGACATCAGAGTGGTTCTTCGATCATCACCGTATTTTTCGGCTACGGCCATTAGTTCCGAGGCAACCAAATCGCGAAGCACTTGCTTATCGCCAAGAATCTTCTCGAGCGCAGCGATTTCGGTTAGTAATTGAGCACGCTCTGTCTCAAGTTCTATTTTTGAGAATTTGGTGAGTCTGCGAAGTCGGAGTTCAAGAATGTATTCCGCTTGGAGTTCACTAAGGTCAAAAATTTGCATCAGCCTTTGACGCGCCTCATCGACCTCTTCACTGCTTCGAATGATCTGAATGATCTCGTCGATCGAATCGATAGCGATTAGTAGACCATCGACCAGGTGAAGTCTGGCCTTGCGCTTGCCAAGGCGATTCTCGCTTCGACGCCTAATCACGCTCAGGCGATGACTCAGGTAAACGGATAGCAGGTCGCGCAGGCCCAAGGTTTGTGGGCGGCCCTCAACCAGTGCAACGTTGTTGACGCCGAAAGAGTCTTCTAGCGGTGTGAACCTAAAGAGCAAGTCGAGCACGACCTGGGGGTCGAATCCAGTTTTCAACTCGATAACAAGCCGAAGCCCATTGTGTCGATCGGTCAGATCGGTGACATCGCTGATTCCTTGAAGCTTTTTGTTGTTAACGCCGTCTTTAATCTTCTCGATTACTTTTTCGGGACCGACTAGGTAGGGAAGCTCGGTGACGACTAAGCCGAGTTTTCTGGGGGAGACGCTCTCGATCGAAACCCGAGCTCTAGTTTTAAAACTTCCACGCCCGGTTTCGTAGGCATCGCGGACTCCGTCAAGACCCATGATTATTCCGCCGTTTGGCAGGTCTGGCCCTGGGATGAACTTCATTAGGTCTTCGGTTGTGGCATCGGGGTTCGCCAGCAGGTAGCAGGCTCCCGCAATGACTTCCCTGAGATTGTGCGGTGGCATGTTGGTGGCCATGCCAACTGCAATTCCAGATGATCCGTTCACGAGCAAATTCGGGAAGGCTGCGGGCAGCACCTCTGGTTCGCTGAGTTGGGCATCGTAGTTTGGCTTGAAGTTGACTACGTCTTCATCCAAACCCTCATTCATGAGCAAAGCCGATGCCGCTAGACGAACTTCGGTGTACCGTGCGGCGGCTGGTCCATCGTCTAGGCTTCCGAAGTTTCCGTGACCGTCAATCAGTGGCACTCTGAGGCTAAAGGCCTGTGCCATGCGAACAAGCGCATCGTAAATGGCACCGTCGCCATGCGGGTGCAGTTTACCCATCACTTCGCCGGTGACTCTGGCAGATTTCACGTGGCCGCGGTCTGGTCGCAAGCCCATTTCGCCCATTTGGTAAATGATGCGTCGGTGAACAGGCTTCAAGCCATCCCGAGCGTCGGGCAGTGCTCTCGCGTAAATGACCGAATAGGAATACTCGAGAAACGACTCTTGCATTTCTTTGGACAGTTCAATGTCGGTTATTCGCTCGACTGAGTCGGAAACCTTGGATTCCTCGGACATAAGCTCTCTGGGTCGATTTGCGCTGCTGTGGCAGACTAAGGACGATGAATACGATGCTACCTTCAGTTCCGAAATCCCTCGGGAGGCTTTCGGACGTGTTCGTCAGTAGTCTGGGGTCAATCACCGGCAAAGACAATCGTTTGGCCTTGCCCAGAGCCCGAAGAGTATGCACTGTTTTGGTCGATGGTTTGGGAAGTGAAAACATTCGAAATGCCGGTGGGCATGCTCGCTTCCTGAACGAGACCCTTGCTGCTCAACGTTCGATTACTTGCGGTTTTCCGAGCACCACGGCCACCAGCATTTCGAGCTTTGCCACCGGGCTTATGGCTGGCGAGCACGGTCTCGTCGGATACCAAATAATGAACCCCGAGGATAGGAAACCGCTAAACCTGCTCACCGGGTGGAGTGCCACAGTGGATCCGCTCAAGTGGCAGCCCAATGAGACGGTTTCAGAGCGAGCCTTCACCGCTGGGGTGGCTTGCTATGTGATCGGCCCGAAGGAGTATCAGGATTCCGGTTTCAGCCGTGCGACCATGCGGACCTCAACTTACCTGGTCGAAAAGTCAATTCCCGAAAGATTTGAACGCGCAAGGCAACTTTTGCACGGAAACGCGGATGCTCTCATTTACCTTTACGTTCCAGAGCTCGACCAGGCGGCTCACGCTTTTGGTTCACAGAGTGTTCAGTGGCTCGCCCAAATTGAAGTTCTTGATGCCGCTCTCAGAACAGCGGTGCATTCAATGCCAAAGGGCGCGGGACTCGCGCTTACTGCCGATCACGGAATCGTTGACGTTGCTTCGAATCGGCACATCTTTCTGGACGAGTATGAGCATTTGCTCAGCGGGCTTGAACTTAGCGCCGGAGAACCTCGAGTAGGTTATCTCTATTTTGAACCAGAGCCGAAAAGGGATTTCAAAATGCTCGCCCTAGAACTTCAGGGTGCCATTGGGTCATCGGTGCTGGTTTGTGAAGTCAGTGCTCTCATCGAGGCCGGTTGGTATGGCAAAAGGGTTTCAGAGCCGGCTAGGGCGCGGTTGCCAGAAATATGCGTTGTGAGTCTTTCGGATGTGGCCGTTTACGACCGCCGCTTCGCTAAGCCGAAGAGCCTAAACATGATTGGCCAACACGGTTCGATTAGCCCCAGGGAACTTAGCATTCCACTTTTGGGCTTCGGTGCGTTTGCTTATAGCCGGCATGGGTGATGCGTTGTCAACCTGGTTTGAAGCCGATGCATGTTTTAACTCCGGATCACCGAATGAAGCTGAAGGCCGGTGCACTCTTTCCGCCCTTACCCTGGCAAAATTGTGTTACAGCACCATTCTGGAATTTGGACTAAAAGCTGCTGAAAG
>CAZLWT010000085.1:0-6422 GCA_964563325.1 uncultured Rhodoluna sp.
TCAATGACGAATGGCTTGAAGGGCTCTAGCGCCATCAGCTTTGGCAACCCACACTGGTGCAGTTTGAGCTGAGGACCACCCAAGATGACCGAACGGCCAGAGTAGTCAACGCGCTTGCCAAGAAGGTTCTGACGGAATCGACCCTGCTTGCCCTTTAGAAGGTCAGACAGTGACTTCAGCGCGCGGTTACCGGTTCCGGTTACCGCACGGCCACGGCGGCCGTTGTCGAACAGTGCGTCAACGGCTTCCTGAAGCATGCGCTTTTCGTTGTTCAAGATGGTCTTTGGAACCGCACCGAGGTCGATGAAGCGCTTCAGACGGTTGTTGCGGTTGATCACACGACGGTAAAGGTCGTTGAGGTCAGAGGTCGCAAAGCGGCCACCGTCAAGCTGAACCATTGGGCGAATTTCAGGAGGCAGGACCGGAAGAACATCCAAGACCATGCTGGTTGGTGGAGTGTTCGAGTTGATGAACGACTGCACCACCTTGAGGCGCTTGATTGCCTGAGTCTGCTTTGAACCCTTGGTGGTTGCGATTGCTTCGCGAAGCTCGGCGGCACAACCTACAAGGTCAAACTCCGAAAGCACGCGCTGAACCGCTTCGGCACCGATTGAGGTATCGAAGTAGTCACCGAAGGTGTAGTCGAAGTGGTCAAAGATGACGTCGTTCTGAATCAGGTCACCAGACTTGGCGGTCAAGAAGATGCGCCAGGCCAGCTGTTCCTTTTGCAAGTTGGCTGGGCGTTCGATGCGAGCATATTCGCGCACGATCTTGTCGGTCTTCTTCTTGAACTCCGACATGAGCTGCTTGATTTGCTTCTCTTCGGCAACGGTGCGAACCACTGGGCTCTCATCGCTGTCGGCTTCTTCGGCGGCGGCTACTGCCTTCTTGCCCCAGAAACCTTCCGGGTTCTTCTCTTCTGCATCAATCAGCTGTTCAACCGACTTTGCAAACTGAGCGTCGACCCAAATCGGGGCCTCCCACAGCTTGATTGCAGGCTCAAGAGTGATGCCAAACTCACCAAGGGTGTTGTATTCGTTCTCGGCAACAGCCATGAACTCTTCCTGGCGAGACTCAAGAAGTGAACGCATACGAGATACGTAGTCTTCCTTGATAAGCGCAGCATCCATCGTCTTGTCTTCGGTGTGAATCGACATGACGCGGTAGGCGGCAAAGTAAATGATCTTTTCGAGGTCTTTTGGAGCCATGGCCAAAAGGTAACCCAAGCGGCTAGGAACACCCTTGAAGTACCAGATGTGGGTGACCGGAGCAGCAAGCTCAATGTGACCCATGCGCTCACGGCGCACCGAGCTCTTGGTTACCTCAACACCACAGCGCTCACAAACGATGCCCTTGAAGCGCACACGCTTGTACTTGCCACAAGAACATTCCCAGTCCTTGGTTGGTCCGAAGATCTTTTCGCAGAATAGGCCGTCTTTTTCTGGCTTCAGCGTGCGGTAGTTGATGGTCTCTGGCTTCTTTACTTCACCATTTGACCAAGAGCGGATATCTGCAGAGGTGGCAAGGCCAACTCGGAGGGCGTCGAAGGATTCTACTTCCATTGTTTTTCCTTAATCCTTTTTTTCTTAGAAACCGGTGAACTCGGAGTCGAGCGAGCTGTTCTCGTTGCGGGAAAGGTTGATGCCGAGCTCTTCTGCTGCTCGGTCAGACTCGAAGTCTTCTTCCTTTAGGGTCACGGTCTGGCCCTGGGCGTTGAGAACCTCAACGTTGAGTGCAAGCGACTGCATTTCCTTAGCAAGAACGCGGAAGGATTCTGGAATACCAGGAGCCTGAATGTTCTCGCCCTTTACGATCGCTTCATAGGTCTTTACGCGGCCGGTAATGTCGTCCGACTTGATGGTCAACAGCTCTTGCAAGGTGTGCGCTGCGCCATAAGCCTGCAGTGCCCAAACTTCCATTTCACCGAATCTTTGACCACCGAATTGTGCTTTACCACCGAGTGGCTGCTGGGTGATCATGCTGTAAGGACCGGTTGAACGAGCGTGAATCTTGTCATCAACCAAGTGGTGCAGCTTGAGCACGTACATGTAGCCAACCGAAACCGGGGCTGGGAATGGCTCACCTGAGCGGCCGTCAAACAACGTGGCCTTACCGGTTGAGTCAACCATGCGCTTGCCGTCGCGGTTTGGCAGGGTCGATCCCAAAAGGCCGATGATCTCGTCTTTTGAAGCACCATCGAAGATCGGGGTTGCAACCTTGGTGCCTGGGGCACCTTCGCGCATTTCCTCAACCATTTGGTTGGCCCACTTAGCGGTGCCTTCAACCTTCCAGCCCTGCTTGGTGATCCAACCGAGGTGGGTTTCCAAAATCTGACCGAAGTTCATACGGCCCGGAATACCAAGTGGGTTCAGAACAACGTCAACCGGGGTTCCGTCTTCCAAGAATGGCATGTCTTCGATCGGAAGGATCTTAGAGATAACACCCTTGTTTCCGTGGCGACCAGCAAGCTTGTCACCTTCGGTAATCTTGCGCTTCTGTGCGATGTGCACGACTACGCGCTGGTTTACACCGGCGCCTAGTTCGTCGTCGCCAGATTCGATGTCGAATACCTTCACGCCGATTACTGTGCCCTGCTCGCCGTGAGGAACCTTCAGTGAGGTGTCGCGAACTTCGCGGCTCTTCTCGTTAAAGATGGCGCGCAACAAACGCTCTTCTGCTGAAAGCTCGGTCTCACCCTTAGGTGTTACCTTTCCAACTAGGATGTCGCCTGGGCGAACCTCTGCACCGATGCGAATGATTCCGTGCTCGTCCAGTTGAGCCAAGGCTTCCTGCGAAACGTTTGGCAGGTCGGCGGTGATTTCTTCTTTACCGAGCTTGGTGTCGCGGGCATCAACTTCGTATTCTTCGATGTGAATCGATGAAAGAGTGTCGTCCTTGACCAGGTTCTGGCTCAGGATGATGGCGTCTTCGAAGTTGTGGCCTTCCCATGGCATGAATGCCACGAGCAGGTTCTTGCCTAGGGCAAGTTCTCCGTTGTCGGTTGATGGGCCGTCGGCGATGATCTCGCCGGCTTCGATGCGTGCACCTAGGTCAACAACAACGCGCTGGTTGATTGCTGTGCCCTGGTTCGAGCGGTCGAACTTGCGAAGCTTGTAGTACTTTTCGCCACCCTTGTCTTGCAAGACAACTACGTGGTCGGCTGATACCTCTGAAACCACACCGGCGTTTTCGTTGATCAGGATTGCGCCTGAGTCGAAAGCTGCTGGGCGCTCCATGCCGGTTCCGACAACTGGGGCTTCGCTGCGAAGCAATGGGACTGCTTGACGCTGCATGTTGGCACCCATAAGTGCACGTGACGAGTCATCGTGCTCAAGGAACGGAATCAACGAGGTTGAAACCGAAGCCAACTGACGAGGTGAGATGTCAACGAAGTCAACTTCCTCGGCTGGAACTTCAACTACGTCTCCGTTGTAGCGGGCGAATACCTTTTTGTTCTTGAAGGTCTTGTCGGCGTTTAGTGGAACATCGGCGCCGGCAACAACTTTGCCAGATTCTTCGGCTGCATCTAGGAACTCGATCTTGCCCGAAACCTTGCCATTGGCAACCTTGTTGTAAGGGGTTTCGATAAAGCCGAAAGCGTTGATGCGAGCATATGCGGTTAGCGAACCGATAAGACCGATGTTCGGGCCTTCAGGGGTTTCAACCGGGCACATACGACCGTAGTGAGAAGGGTGAACGTCACGAACCTCCATTTGGGCGCGCTCACGTGCGATACCGCCGGGCCCAAGGGCCGAGAGGCGACGCTTGTGGGCAAGGCCAGCAAGTGGGTTGTTTTGGTCCATGAACTGCGAAAGCTGGCTGGCACCAAAGAACTCTTTGATGGCAGAAACAACTGGGCGCAGGTTAATCAGGGTCTGCGGGGTGATTGCTTCGATGTCCTGGGTCGACATGCGCTCGCGCACAACACGCTCCATGCGGCTCAAACCGATGCGAACCTGGTTCTGAATCAATTCACCAACGCTGCGAATGCGGCGGTTAGAGAAATCGTCGATGTCGTCGGCGCTAACGGTGATCTTGGTTGCCTTGCCGGCCATCTTGATTGGGAACTCGATGCGAGCGTTTGAAGCGGCTGCCTGGTTGGCAACACCCTGGTCAAATAGCAACAGGTACTTCAAGGTTGCAACAACGTCGTTCACGGTCAAGGTGTTTGACTCTAGTGGCTCGTTGATCTGAAGCTTGCGGTTTAGCTTGTGACGGCCAACCTTAGCCAAGTTGTAGCGCTTTGCTTCGAAGTAGGTCGACTTCAACCAGGCCTCAGAAACTTCGGCACCGGCCTGCTCGCCACGAACCTTGCGGTAAAGCTCGCGAAGCGCGTCTTCTTTGGTGACGATTGGGGTTGCAAAAACCTTTGACTCGTCATATGCCAAGGTGTTGGCAATTAGGTCAACGTCGAAGGTCCAGTTCTGGCCACCGAACTCAACCGCGGTCTTTAGGTCGGCAAACTCGGCAATGATCTGCTCTTTGCTTAGGCCAAGTGCCTTCAGGAAGATGGTTGCCGAAACCTTGGTCTTGCGGTCAACCTGCACCTGCACGATTGGCTGGCCAAAGCGGGCGATTGGCTTGCGGTCATCGCGAACCCACTCGGTTAGAAACTCAAGGTACGAACCACGGCTCGGGATGATTTGCGCCTTGTTGTTGCGCACATCCAAGTTACCGGTGGTGTTTGTTGAAACGGAGAAGTAGACACCTGGTGAACGAACCAGCTGTGAAACAACGACACGCTCGGTGCCGTTGATGATGAAGGTTCCCTTTTCGGTCATGACCGGGAAGTCACCCATGAACACGGTCTGAGACTTGATCTCACCGGTCAGGTAGTTGGTGAACTCAGCCTTGATGTAAAGCGGCTGGGTGTAGCTCTTACCCTTGGTCTTGCACTCGTCAGGAGTGTATGACGGGTCAAAGAGCATTGGCTCTGCGAAGGTAAGACCCATTTTGGCGTCTTGGGCAGAGTTTGCACTGTCTTCAATAGGCGAAATCTCTTCAAAGATTTCCTCGAGGCCCGTGCGGGCATCCTTACCTACAATATCGCGCCAAGCCTCGTTGCCGACGAGCCAGTCAAAGCTCTCGGTTTGTAGGCTTAGCAGGTCTGGAACCTGAATCGGCTCTTGTACCTTTGCAAATGAAAGGCGTTGTGCCGAACGGTCGTTCTTAGCGGACTTAGCGTTTTTCGCAGCCAAAGAAAATCCCTCCAAGGGCGTGTAACTCAGATTGTAGAGTTGATTGGAATCGCTTCCCGTTATACCGTTGCCGCCACAATATGCAGGCACACGCGCGCCTACCACAATATGAGGGCGGGGTGTTTGGGAGCAAACAATCAGTCTATAACGGTTGGGTTTCGATGTGCAACAAATTTGCCTTAAAACTTACCAGCCCTAGCGCGAAACCTTCGCGGTTGCCACGCTGGTTTTGCTCACTGTTTTGAAACCATTCTTGGCACCGGTCACGGTCACCGTCATTGTCTTGCCAAAATCGGCAGCAAGCAGCGAATAAGTGGTCGAGGTCGCCCCAGTGATTACCGATCCCGAGCGGTACCACTTATAACTCAGTGCCACGCCCGAATCCCAAGCGCCCGGGTTAGCCGTCAAGGTTCTGCCAACTGTTGCAACCCCAGAAATCATTGGGGTCGGGGTCAAATTCAGAGGGTCCTCGACCGAAACGCTGTTTAGCCCATACCACTTGGGGGTTGTGTAGCCCTTGGCAACTATGGCCGAGTTGAATCGGGCCGGGAAGTAAACGGTGGGGGTGGCCAAGAAGAAAATCATGTTGTCCATAAATGGCGCCGCACCCAAAAAGGTCACGCTGCTTAGGGCGTAATCATAGGCAAATGCCCAATCTAGGATGCTGGTCACCGTTGCCGGAATCGTTATCGATGCCAGCTTTGGGTCATTGCCAAATGCGCCGTTGCCGATGCTCTTGACGGCGGTTCCCAACTTTACAGAGCTAAGTTTGGGATCCGAATAAAAGGCGCCATCGGCAATCTCGACCACGCCGTTTCCTACGGTCACCGACTCAAGGGCCGGCATTTTGGCGAAAGCCCCGTCATCAATGAGTGTCACCGAATCTGGAATGGTTACCGACACGAGGTTTTTCTCGCGATAGAAAGCCGAATAAGCAATGCTCGTGACCACATAGCTCGATGCACCGATTGTGACCGCTGATTCGATGGTCAGGCTCTTCGGCACCCCGGCGGTTCTTGTCAGAACAGTTGCCGCGCCATCGCCGTCAAGACCATAGACGACACCATTAACAATTGTTGAAACCTCGGCGGCGGCAGCCGGAGCAGAAACGACTGCACCAATCAGGCCTGTAAGCGCCAGGGAGCTTACCAGCCTTGTTGCTAGTTTCATTTAGCGCGAAACCTTCGCGGTTGCCTTGCTGGTTTTGGTAGCGGTTGTGAAGCC
>CAZLWT010000086.1:0-6339 GCA_964563325.1 uncultured Rhodoluna sp.
GAGATTTCTGAATGTGACTGGAGTTCAGACGTGTGCTCTTCCGATCTTGCCAAAAGCGTTTTGTTCGGCGCGCAAAACCTCAAATTGCTGAAGCGAACTGCGCCTTGCCTCATCGGCTGCCACCGCTTGGTCAACCAATGATTCATCGGCGCCACGGGCACGCTGAGACGCCTTCACGGCGTCAGGGTTTTCTCTAAGCAGGGTAAGGTCAATCACTGTTCTAGGCTACCGCGCCTGAGCGAATGTCGCTGTCTAAAGCCGGCTGGATGTGCGCATTTATCCATAGTAAAAAATACCAGAGCGACTTCGATAGGCTATTGGCATGCGCAAGGGCGGGGAGACTGAGGCGGCTGCTGGAAAAAGCACGCGGCCAAGAGCGGCCATTATTTATCACCCGGCAAAAATTGACCTCAAACGCCTAAAAGCCGCCGTCAACCTTGTGCTCGAACCCTTCGGCTGGCAACCCACGCTCTGGCTGCCCACCAACGCCCAAGAAACCGGCGCACCCCAAGCCAAAACCGCCGTGGCCTCGGGCGCAACCCACCTTGTCGTGGCCGGCGGAGATGGCACCCTGCGTCAGGTGGTGCAAGCCGTGCACGATAAGCCGGTATCCATCGGGATATTGCCGGTTGGCACCGGAAACATTCTGGCTAGAAATCTGGGGCTTCCCCTGAACTCGCTAAACACCGCGCTTCGGCGAGCGCTGCTTGGTGATCTGCGCCCAATCGACCTTGGCAAAGCGGCCATGGTTTTTTCCGACGGCAAGCGCCAAACCCAGATTTTTACAGCCCTTTCGGGGGTCGGCTTCGATGCCACAATCATGATCAACACCAACGCCAAACTCAAACGCCGCCTCGGTTGGATTGCCTATTTTGATGCCGGATTCAAAACCCTGCCGGCCGCCTTCGAAAACCTACAACTGACGGTTGATGATCGAGCCCCGCGCAAGTTGAAGGTGCACAGCGTTTTGATTGGCAACTGTGGATTTCTGCCAGCCAACATCAAGGTCATGCCAGAGGCCAGGCTGGACGATGGCCTGCTAGATGTTGCCGCTGTTGGCCCGCGCCGATTCCACAACTGGATTGCCCTGCTTTCAAGGGTGACCATTGACACGAGATTTATGAAGCGACTGCCGGGTGGCACCGAACTGATGCGGGTAAACCGAAACGTAAAAACTCTAGAGAACCTGACCGGCAAGCACATCGAGCTGGTGACCGAAAGACCGGTCAACATTCAACTGGACGGCGACCCGTTCGGAAAAATTACCAAGGTGACCTTTGACGTGCTGCCAAACGCAATGAAGTTGCGCTGCTAGAAACACAACTTTCGCAAACCGGGGCGCTTACCCCGCGGGCAAGCTACTTGCCGGCGCGCAGTTGCTTCAGCCAGGCCGCCGAATCGGCAAACTCGGCATTCGAGTTATTGCCAAGCGGCTTGGTCTGTTGCTTATCGGCACGCGGGTAAGACCCAAGGAACGTCACCTTTGGGCTAAAGCGATGCAGGCCAGCAAGGGCCTCACCAACCGAATCGTCTAACACGTGCCCCTCGGCATCAACATTGAAACGGTAGCGGCCAAGGCGATCGCCGATTGGGCGAGATTCGATGCGGGTCAGGTTCACTCCCCTGGTCGCAAACTGTTCAAGCATTTCAAGCAGGGTGCCCGGGCGCTCGGTTGGAAGTTCGATGATCACCGAGGTCTTATCGGCACCGGTTGGGGCCGGCATCTTGCCGGGCAAGCCAACCTGAATGAAACGGGTTTGGGCGTTCTTGTTATCGCCAATGTTTTTTGCCAGCGTGATCAGGTCATAGTGATTAACGATGGATGGCGCGGCTATCGCGGCATCGGCGAAATCGCTGGTTAGCAAACTGGCTGCGGCGGCGGCCGTTGAGGTCGCCGGCAAGTGCACGTGCTTCGGCAGGTGCTCGGCCAACCAAGCCCGCACCTGAGGATAGGCAACCGGGTGGGTCGCAATGGTTTTTACATCGGCCAACTTGGTGCCGCGTCTGGCAACCAGACTGAAGTTCACCGGCACCAGGTACTCGCCGTAAATGCGAATTGCCTGAGCGGCCGCAAGGGCATCCAAAGTCGCTGAAACTCCACCCTCAACCGAGTTTTCAACCGGAATGATGGCTCGATAGGCAACCCCGCTGAGCACGTCGTCAATGGCGTCGGTGACCTGCCCCACCGGGTTCCAGATGGCGCCCTTGGCCTCGGCTACCTGAGCCAATGCAAGCTCGGTAAAAGTGCCGACCGGCCCTAAAAAGGAATAAACCGGCTTGCCTTTTCTTGAACTGTTTTGCGGTTGTGATGACATAGATAAAGGTTAACTGCCAAAATGCTTATATGACTGCACGCGCCGGCCAAAAAGCCCAGCCCTCCGACCTCGTCGACACCACCAAATTAATCGACGCATATTTCGAAATGCAACCCGATGTAACGGTGGCCGAGCAGAAGGTGGCCTTTGGAACCTCTGGCCACCGAGGCACCTCACTCAACGGCTCGTTCAACGAGGTTCACATTGCCGCCATCACCCAGGCCATTGTCGAATACCGACGCAAAGAGAACATCAAAGGCCCAATCTATGTCGGCAAAGACACCCACGCGCTAAGCGGTCCGGCCGAAATAACCGCACTCGAGGTGCTCGCCGGCAACGACGTCATTGCGCTTATCGATGCCGCCGATGGATACACTCCGACACCCGCCGTTTCGGTAGCCATCATCAACCACAACGCGGGCAAAGCACCCGGTGACCACTCGCTTGCCGACGGCCTAGTCATTACGCCCAGCCACAACCCCCCGGGCGATGGTGGCTTCAAGTACAACCCGCCTCACGGTGGGCCGGCCGATTCGGATGCCACCAACTGGATTGCAGCTCGTGCCAACGAAATAATCATTGCCGGCTCTGGTGCCGTGAAACGAGCCACCCCTAACGCCGTCAAGTTTCATTTCAAAGAGAACTACGTCTCGCAGCTCGGCGAGGTGCTCAACATGGAAGCGATTCGTGATGCCAACTTGCGAATCGGCGCCGACCCGATGGGTGGTGCCTCGGTGGATTACTGGGGTGCGATCGCCGAGCACTACAACTTGAACCTCACGGTGGTAAACCCGAAGGTTGATTTTCAGTTTGGCTTCATGAGCTTGGATTGGGATGAAAAAATCCGTATGGATTGCTCTTCACCTTTTGCCATGGCCTCGCTGATCGCTAACCGCGGAGCCTTCGACATTTCCACCGGAAACGATGCCGATGCCGACCGCCACGGAATCGTCACCCGCGATCACGGGCTCATGAACCCGAATCACTTTTTGGCCGTTTCAATCGACTACCTTTACCGCAATCGTGAGGGTTGGTCACCAACCGCAGCCGTTGGCAAAACCATGGTTTCATCCTCAATAATCGACCGCGTGGTTGCCTCGCTTGGCCGACGACTGATTGAGGTGCCGGTCGGCTTCAAGTGGTTTGTTCCGGGATTGATCGATGGATCGGTAGGTTTCGGTGGCGAAGAATCTGCGGGCGCCTCGTTCCTGCGCCTCGATGGCACGGCCTGGTCGACCGATAAAGACGGGCTCATTTTGGCCCTTTTGGCAAGCGAGATTCAGTCGGTCACCGGCAAGTCACCGAGCGAGCAATACGAGAGCCTCACCACTAAGTTTGGCAATCCCTCCTATGAGCGCATCGATGCACCGGCAACCATCGAACAAAAGGCCAAACTCGGAAAGCTTTCCGCCGAGGCGGTTTCGGCAAGCACCCTCGCCGGTGAAAAAATCACTGGCATTCTGACCCACGCCCCCGGCAATGGCGCGGCACTCGGCGGCTTGAAGGTGCAGACCGAGAGCGCTTGGTTCGCGGCTAGGCCATCGGGCACCGAGAACGTCTACAAGATTTATGGTGAATCATTCTTGGGTGATGAGCACCTGAAGCAGGTGCAGGTCGAGGCCAAGGCCTTGGTTGACGGGGTGCTCGGCTAGACGAAGTTGGGGCGGCTAAACCGGCTCAGTAATTGGGCGAGTAGGGCAAGCCAAAAACGTCTTCGAGCACGGTTTGGCCCTGCAGGTGCATTTCGGTGGCCAGATCTAAGCCCACGAATCTCAGGTGCCAGGGTTCGTACTGGTATCCGGTTTTTTGGGTTTCCGACTTTGGATACCGCACTATGAAACCAAACTGCCAGGCGTGAGAGCGTATCCATCGACCGGCTTTGGTTTTGCCGAAGCATTCGCGAATCACACAGCCCTGACCAACGGCCGACACATCGGCGGCTAAACCGGTTTGATGCTCGCTGAAACCTGGGCGCGCGGCCAAACGTTCACCGAGTTTGAGCCCTAGCAGGGCAACGTCCTTGGCGTGCACGGCAACCTGCGAGCGATAAGAGCGGTACCCACTGTTCAGGGTTAGGGTTCCAGATTTACTGGCCTTCATTGCCAAGGCCAACTGAACCAGCGCCTCGGCCGCCACCTTCTCAAGCCGCTGCGAACCGGCAACCCCGGAGCCGCCTATGAACTGTGGCGACTTTAGGTGCTTCGGGGCATAACTGATTGGGCTTAGCGGGCGCCCCTTATTAACCAACACCCAAATTGAATCGGCCTCGGTGATCGAAGGTTGCTCCGCGGCACGAATGGGGGCCACGACACTTGACGCGGGGAGAGACCCGACAGAAATAAGGGCAAATGCTAGAAATATAGTTACCGTGGGAAATAAACTAGGGGAAGCAACTCTTAGTCTCTTTAGCAAGAGTTTGCTTTTTTTGGCGTGGTTTGAACCATGAACCAAGTCTAACTTCATAGGAATCGAGGCAGTGCGTTGGCACGTGCAGACAGAAAGGCCGCAGCAGCGGCATCGGCAGTATCAGGAATCATGACCCAGCGTCAGATTCTCTTCGTTCTATTTGGCCTAATGGCCGGCATGTTTTTGTCGGCACTTGACCAGAGTGTGGTCGGCAGCGCAATGCGCACCATCGCCGATGACCTGAAGGGTCTGTCAGCACAGGCCTGGGTCACCACCGCGTACCTAATCACCTCAACGATTGCGACCCCGATTTACGGAAAACTCGGTGACATTTTTGGTCGTCGTCGACTATTCATTGCCGCCATCACCGTGTTCATCATCGGTTCGATTGCCTGTGGCTTTGCGATGGATATGTACCAGCTCGCAGCCTTCCGCGCGATTCAGGGAATCGGTGCCGGTGGTTTGTTCTCACTCGCTTTGACCATCCTGGCCGACATCGTGCCGCCTCGTGACCGTGCCAAGTTCCAGGGAATGTTCCTTGCGGTCTTTGGTACCTCAAGCGTGCTTGGCCCACTAATCGGTGGCCTGTTCGCCGGTCAAGACACCATCTTGTGGACCAATGGTTGGCGTTGGGTGTTCCTAATGAACATTCCAATCGGCATTGGCGCGCTGCTTTTGGTGCTCAGCTTCCTGCACGTTCCTCACACCCCAAGCCGTCAAAAGATTGACTGGTGGGGTGCCGTCACAATCATCCTGGCCGTGGTTCCAATGCTTTTGGTTGCCGAAAACGGACGTGACTGGGGCTGGGATTCTGCACTATCCATCGCCATGTATGTCACCAGCGTGGTCGGTATCGTAACCTTCATCATTGCCGAGCGCGCCGCCGGCGACTCAGCTCTGTTGCCACTCAAGTTGTTCAAGTCGAGACTGTTCTCGCTAACCACAATCTTGGGTGTCATCGTGGGTCTTGGAATGTTCGGTGGAATGATGACCCTGCCGTTGATTCTGCAGATCGTTTACGGGGCAAGTGCAACCGAAGCGGGTCTCTTGATGATTCCGATGGTGCTCGGCCTGATGGTCGCATCCATCGTTTCTGGGCAAATCACCTCGAAAACCGGCAAGTACAAGATCTTCATGGTTTTGGGAACCGCTCTCATGGCGCTTTCTTACCTGTACCTGTCGACCATGAAGTATGACTGGCAAATCTGGCAGGTCTCGGTTGGCATGATCATGCTGGGCCTTGGTTTAGGCCAGATGATGCAGACCCTGACCATCGCTTCGCAGAACGCCGTGACCGCTGACGATATCGGCGTTGCCACCTCGGCCGCAACCTTCTTTAGGCAGATGGGTGGCACCCTGGGTGTTGCCGTCTTCCTTTCGATTCTGTTCAACGGTCTAAGCGATAAGGCAGATCAGATCAAGGCCGGAATTACGGCGGCCATCACTGCTAACCCGGCACTGGTTACCGAGTTGGCAAAACTTGGTGGCCCGGCCGCCCTTGGTGGACTGGTTTCGAGTGACTCTTCGTTCCTAAAGCACCTTGACCCGGCCCTGGCCACCCCAATCAAGCAGGCCTTCGCCGAATCTGCCGTGCTGGTATTCCAGTCGGCCGGAATCG
>CAZLWT010000087.1:0-6204 GCA_964563325.1 uncultured Rhodoluna sp.
TCTGGCGGCCTCATCCAACTGCATGGAAGAGACGCCCAGGTCGAGCAAAATGGCGTCGGCGGTTTTTATTTTCAGGTCGTAGAGCACTTCGGCGATTTCGTCGTAAACCGCGTGAACCAAGTGAATTCGGTCGGCAAATGGTTCGAGTCGTTCGGCAGCCAGTCGAAGGGCATTTTGATCCCGGTCAATGCCAACCAGGGTGAGATTTGGGAAAGCTTTAAGAAAAGCCTCGCTGTGACCGCCAAGACCTAAAGTGCAGTCGACAAAAACCGCTCCTTCGCGCGTCAGAGCGGGGCCGAGCAGCTGCAAGGTTCGTTCGAGCATTACTGGCTCGTGAAGTTCAGAGATTGTCTTTTTATCAGTCAATTTGCTACCGGCGTCAAATTAAAAGAGGCCGGGAATCACCTCCTCGGTTAAATCGGAGAAGGCCTGCTCTTTGTCAGCAAGGTAGGTTTGCCAGGCGGTCGCATCCCAGATTTCAGCATGCGAACCGATTCCAACGACGGCAAGTTCTTTGCTAAGACCGGCGAAATTTCTGAGCGTTGCCGGGATGGTAACCCGACCTTGCTTATCGGGTACCTCATCATGCGCCTGTGAAAGGAAAACCCTGGTGTATGCCCTGGCCTCTGCGCTTGCCAGCGGGGCCTGTCGGATCTTTTCTTGAATCGAAGCGAACTCGGCGAGGCTGAAAACATAGATGCATCGGTCTTGCCCGGGGGTCAATACGACACCGTTGGCCAGCTCATCTCTGAACTTGGCCGGAAGGATAAGCCGACCCTTGTCGTCGAGTCTGGGTGAGTGCGTGCCTAGCATCGCAATCCCCTTTCTCGTAGCAACTGGCCCATGTTGCCCCACTTTACACCACTTTGCACCACAAACTCCAGAGACCGGGAATAAATTGGCGCAGGAACGCTTGAGGGCCCAATGTTTTACTGGCAACTGCAGGTGGAGGGAAATGGAGCGACTAGCGAGCAAAATTCCGGTTAACGAAAAAACCCGAATCCTATGGATTCGGGTTCAGACCTAAAACTTGACGAAACTATCCGCCCTGACGCTTATCCCAACGATCTTCGAAGAAGCTCTTTGAGCCGATTCCTGATTTACGCGGTTTTACCTCTTTTTCGGTGGCCAGTGACGAATTTGACCAGTTGGAACTCGCCAAAACCAAGCCGCCAAGCATGAGGGCAAAACCGACCACCCCAAAAACCACCCACTGGATGACGACTGAAAAGACTAGAACCGACAATCCAATTAGGGCAAGTAACACTCCAGAAACCAACCGGGCAGCCGGGCTGCTCTTGGGTTGGCGAGAAACCCGACTCGCAAAATTGGAATCCGATTCATAAAGGCCACGCTCTAACTCGTCGAGCAGTTTCTGTTCTCTATCTGACAGTGCCATTGATCCCTCCAACATTCTTAACAAGCAGTCGAATTCTAACTTGGCGCTGGCGATTAGGCTATCCCTGTGAGTGAAACAGCCAACCTATTGCAACTTGTTCAGCAACAACTAGAGGATTTTTGCGAAGAACGCAGAAACGAATTTTCGGCAATATCGCCGGATCTGACCACGGTTGTCGACTATACCCAGAGCCTATTGGCTGGCGGCAAGCGCTTCAGAGCGCTTTTCTGCTACTGGGCTTGGGCTGGAACACTGTCGGTCGCTGAACCGCATCAGAGCCCCGAGCAGTTGGCAAAGTCTTCTGAATCGATGGTTGGCATAGCCGCCGCCCTCGAAATGTTCCACGCCGCCGCGCTGGTTCACGATGACCTGCTAGACCAATCGGACACTCGTCGGGGTGCCCCATCGGTTCACAAAAGATTTGAAGCTCTGCATCAAAAATCCGGTTGGGGCGGCAGCCCAGAGCGTTTTGGCGTTGCCGGATCGGTCTTGGTGGGCGATCTAATGCTTGGCTGGAGCAGCGAGATATTTGGTCACGCACTGCTGAAATCCCCCAACCTTTTGATTGAATCCGCCTGTCGAGACGAGTTCAGTCGCATGCGAGTCGAGGTAATGGCTGGCCAGTACCTCGATGTCCTTGAAGAAAACGCCGCAATGACCAGGCCGGTGAGCGAGGCAGTCGGCAGGGCAAATCGGGTGATGCTCTATAAAACTGCCAAATACAGCATCGAGGCTCCACTTTTAATCGGTGCGGCTTTCGCCGGGGCCGAGACTGGATTGCTGCGAGCGCTAAGCGCCTTCGGAATTCCACTTGGAATGGCTTTTCAGTTGCGAGATGACATTCTGGGAGTGTTTGGTGACCCTAGCGTGACTGGCAAACCAGCCGGTGACGATCTGCGCGAAGGCAAACGCACCGTGCTTGTTGCGCTGACCATGGAAGCCCTACCAACCTCGGTGGGCAGAGTTGTCGACGAACTATTGACCGCGAAAGAATTGGACGCCGAGCAGATTGGCTTCCTGCAGCGCACCATCGTGTCAACTCAGGCGCTGGCAAAAACCGAGCGAATGATTGAAGAACTGGCTGATGAGAGCCTTACAGCCCTTGACCTGATTGATATGAACCCAAGCGCCAAACAACAGTTGCGCGAGTTGGCACTAAAGGTAATCAACCGAGATTCTTAAAACCGCGGCACCAGCTTGCCTGTGGAGCCAGATTGCCTGTGGGGCTAGTGCCTATAGCGCTAGGGCCTAAAGCGCTAGGGCCTGAGCAAGCCTTCGAATTTCAGACTTTCTGCCAGCGAGCAGCGCGTTCATCGGGGTGGCTCCGAGCAGCGGCTCCTCGGTATAGAGCCACTGGACTGCCTGTTCTAGATTGAACCCAGAGTCAAGCAACACCAAAACGGTTCCTCGCAGGCTTGGCAACGGTTCACCGTTGACAATAATCTCGGCCGGAATCCTAAGCACCCCATCACGGCGAACCGCTATGAGGTTGTGTTCTTCGATGAGTCGTCGAACCTTACCCATCGGTATGCCAAGAATCTCAGCTGCTTCGGGAACGGTTATCCATTTGCCCACTTGGGCCAGTGCGTCGGTCACAAGATAAGATTGCCACACGTTGGCACCTAACGGGTTTATATCCGTCATCGTGTAAACATATTTCTGTGACGATTGGTGAGCCAAAAAATGCTAGACCTTTTCGAAGCTTTGATTTCGGAGGTTAAGCATGTCTGATGCGCCGTTGCTCGGCCGGCTAATCGGCGGTCGTTACCGGGTTGAACGCCTTATTGCCAGCGGTGGCATGGCCAGCGTGTACTTGGCCGAAGACACAAGGCTGGAACGCAACGTGGCCCTAAAGGTTATCCATGCCCATCTTGCCGATAATCCATCGTTCCGAAATAAATTTATTCGCGAGGCTCGAATTGCCGCCAAGCTATCCCACCCGAACCTGGTCAACGTTTTCGACCAGGGGGAAGACGGCCGGCTAATCTACCTGGCAATGGAGTACGTGCCCGGCATAACGTTGCGTCAGGCAATAGAAGAGCATGCCCCGCTCGATGCCACAAGATCGCTAGAGATTATTGAACCAATCCTGGCAGGTCTTGCGGCAGCGCATACCGCGGGAATCCTGCATCGGGACTTGAAACCGGAAAATGTGTTCCTCTCCGACTTTGGGGCGGTCAAGCTCGGCGATTTTGGTCTTGCTCGCTCGATTAGTAATCAAACTCAAACCGGTTCACTGATTGGCACCGTCGCCTACCTATCCCCCGAATTGGTGACCCGTGGCGAAGCCGATGCTCGAAGCGATGTTTACGCCGCTGGAATCTTGCTCTTCGAAATGTTGACCGGCCGTCAGCCCTTTCTGGGCGACCAAGCCGTGCAGGTTGCCTTCCAACACGCCAATCACCAGGTTCCTGCACCGTCTAGCCTGCAAGCTTCGGTTCCCTCCCTGCTCGATGAGCTTGTCCTTTGGGCAACTGCTCGAGACCCGCAACACCGACCAACCGATGCCGCGGCTTTTCTAAGCGCGGTTCGTCAAGCCAAACTCGACCTCAGCCAAAATCAAACCGCGGATACGCTTCGCCCCGCCCGATTCTCAGACCGCACCCGAGTGCTTTCAGACCTGACCAATATTCAAGAACCCCAACCCAAAGCTGTCGCCGAATCGGCTGGACCAGAATCGGCTGGGCAGAGCGCGGCCGCCCACACGGAAATATTGACAGATTTGGAAGCCAGCTCGGAAACCTGGCAGCAGACACCGCTGGAACGGCTTGGGCAGGCCAGAAAGAAGCGCGCGGCAGCTATCGCCTTCCTCAGCGGCCTGGTGCTTTTGCTCGGCTTAGGTTCGGGTTGGTGGTTTGGCGCGGGGCCGGGTGGCTTTGCGTCCATCCCCCAGTTGGCTAATCGCAAACTTGCGGGTGTCACTTCAGCGGTTTCAGGGCTTACCGAGAATTTCCGGGTGATTGACGAGTTCTCTTCCAGCGTGGGCGATGGATACGTGATTCGCACCGAACCGGCAGCCGGACAATTTTTCCTAAAGGGTTCCAATCTCAAAATTATCGTCTCGAAGGGCCCGAGAATGTCGCGGGTTCCAGCGCTCAACGGCTTGGATCTAAGAACTGCGACCACCAAACTCGCTCAGAGCAACTTCTCAGCGGGCAGCAGTTCGGAATACTTCAATCCCGCGAAAGTCGGATCGGTTTTTGACTACCTGGGTAGCGATCTTCAGCCGGTGGCTGAGTCGACACCGATTCGCTTGAAAATATCCCTCGGACCGCTGCCCTCGGTCAGTGGCTTGACTCAAGCCACCGCGATAACCAACATCCAAAGTCAGGGTCTGGTCGTTTCTTCAATCGAGAGCGAGTTCAGCGATAGCGTGGCGGCCGGGCTAGCACTGCGGCTAACCCCACTGACCGACCCAATCGGGCGGGGCGGCAAGGTGGCACTTTGGGTGTCTAAAGGGCCGAACCTGGTGATTATGCCAACGGTGGTCGGCGAGACCCTGAGCGCGGCTCAGACGCTGCTGGTCAGCCTTCAGCTAACCGTAAAGGTCAACACCGACCAACTGCGGCAAAACTGGGGCATCGTGAAGGTCAAGAGCGTCTCGGTCAGCCCCGGCACCAAACTTCGAGTTCACGACACCGTCGTGATTTCTAACTTGCGCTAGGGCAGGTCGCGACTAACGCTGAGCCAGTTCCTCACTCACCAAAAAGGCAAGCTCAAGCGACTGCATGTGGTTTAGTCTCGGGTCGCAGAGCGATTCGTAGCGCTGCTCGAGAGTGGCTTCGTCAATGTGGTCAGAACCACCAAGGCATTCGGCCACGTCGTCGCCGGTTAGCTCAATGTGGATGCCTCCCGGGAAGGTTCCCGCGGCCTTGTGAACCTCAAAAAAGCCGCGAACCTCGTCCATGACATCATCGAATCTTCGTGACTTATAGCCGTTTGCCGTCGTTATGCCGTTTCCATGCATCGGATCGGTGATCCAAAGCGGTTGGGCTCCCGAATCGCGAACCGCTTCAACCAGTTTGGGTAGGGCCTCGCGAATTTTGGTCGCGCCCATTCTGGTGATGAAGGTGAGGCGACCTGGCTCGCGGTTGGGGTCAAGTTTTTCGATCAGTTCGAGGATGTCAGCAACCTGCGTGTTCGGGCCGATTTTTACGCCAATCGGGTTTCTTACCTTCGATAGGAAATCGACGTGAGCGCCATCGATTTGCCTGGTTCGCTCGCCAATCCAAATGAAGTGACCCGAGGTGTCGTAGGGGGTTCCTGTCCTCGAGTCGATGCGAGTCATCGGCCTCTCGTAGTCAAACAGCAAAGCCTCGTGGCTGACATAAAATTCGGTGGCCTTTAGTTCGCTTGAATCGACGCCAGAGGCAGCCATGAACTTGATGGCACGGTCAATTTCTTTTGCGAGCGATTCGTACCTGGCGTTCGCCGGGTTATCGATGAAGCCCTTGTTCCACTCGTGAACTAGGCGCAAATCGGCGAATCCGCCGGTGGTGAAGGCCCGAATCAGGTTCAGCGTGGCCGCCGAGGTGTTGTAGGTTCTGAGCAACCGCTCTGGGTCGTGACGCCTAGATGCGGGGGTGAAGTCGTAACCATTGACTGCGTCACCACGGTAGGCCGGCAAGGTTATGCCCTCGCGGGTTTCTGAATCGGAAGATCTAGGTTTTGCGAACTGCCCGGCCATTCTTCCCATTTTGATGACCGGCATCGAAGCGCCGTACATCAAAACAACCGCCATCTGCAGCAGTGTCTTAGATCGGAAGAGCACACGTCTGAACTCCAGTCACGAATTCGTATCTCGT